>NZ_MWQH01000005.1 GCF_002210295.1 Fibrobacter sp. UWB5
AGCTTGAGGTGCTAGTGGGAGCGATCCCATGACAGTTCAAGTCTGTCCGACCGCAGAAGAAAGACTCAGTGAAAACTGAGTCTTTTTTCGTTTTATAATGCAGCCAAAATGTTGAGCCGAACGATCTCTATACAAAAAGTCTTCCCAGCACATATGCACTAGGAAGACTCCGTTGGAGGTGTATGTAAGAATTACTTGGAGGTGTTCACCATGAACTTCTTGCTGCCGTTCACCTGCTTGAGCATGTACACGCCCTTGGCAAAGCCTGCGGCATTGAGAGCCTTGGAGGCAGCCATGCCAGACAGGTCAACCGTACCGACCTTCACGCCGGTGAGGCTGAACACGTTGTAGGACTTTTCGATCTTGTTCTGGAGCTTGATCTGTGCAATAGAGGTCTTGCCCGGATCAGCATCCTTGCCTGCAACAAACTCGATGTAGTCAATGTCCATCCAGTCACCGGTCACGGTGAAGCGGAGGATATGCTTACCAGCAGCAAGCTTGACGTTTGCCTGAACGACGTTATAGTCATCGTAGTTTTCTTCACCGTCATTCTTGGGCACAGCGATTTCTTCGGTGATGTTTTCGCCGTCGATAGCGAGCTGGAAACCAGAAGTTGCATTTGCTGAAGCCACGGAAGCGAACATGGTGTAATCACCAGCTTCGGCCACCTCTACAGTGTATTCAAGCCATTCGCCACTCTGGTTGTAACCCACGACATAGCCATTGTTCTTCTTGTAGATGTCAACGCCAGTGCCTTCGCGATAGCTCTTGCCGCCATTGCTTTCGGCGCCATGGTCGTCGGAATCGTTGTCAGCATAAGAATCGTTGCCAGTGCCATAGCCCGGTTCGTCGAAGTTTTCCATTTCGATCTTGCCCGGAATCGCCCAAGCCTTGCCGCCGAACGGAGTCTGCGGTTCAGGTTCGCGCTTGGCACCCTGGAATTCCCATTCGAGAACACCCATGGTCGAATCCTTTCCGTTATTCTTGAACACGAAGAATACCTGGTCGATAACGCCGGTGAGGCCCTTCATTTCGCAATCGTTGTCAACGAAGGTCTTGTTATTGGCGGTTTTTGCAAGTTCGCAAGTACCGGCCAACGTACCGCTGGCGCTACCCGTATGGATTTCAATCTTGTTGCCATCACCTACGTTTGCAGCCTTGATACGGAGGTTCTGAGCACCGTTACCGAAGTCCACGCCAGAAACGCGGATCCAGGATTCGCTACGGCTTGTGAGCGGCAAAAGCACATGCACAACGGGCTTGCCCTGAGTCCAGTCCGTACGGCTACGGATGTTCATCTGCTTGGAACTGGTCGTTGCCTTGTAGGTCTTGTACGGGTCGAAGTTCTTGATCTGCTTCGGTCCTTCACGGGTGAAGGTGAGCTTGTTCATCTTGTCGCCATTCCAGGTGAGTTCGTCGATGGAAACGCTTCTGTGGTTTTCGTAGTTCGGGTTTTCGGAACGCACGCCCGCCTGAGTCGTTGCAGCCGGGTGGTTGTCAGAGGTCACCAAGCGGCGGTCGTGATACACGGCATACCACTTGTCCTTGAACGGAGCGAAGCCCTGGTGGTTGTTACCACCTTCGCCATGAGCATCAGGCACAGAGCCGATTCCCGGAATGACCGTGCCCACAAAGGTATACGGACCCCAAATATTGTTGGACATACCATAGTCAATCACCTGGCTACGGTTGTTGAAGCTCAAGTAATAGGTGCTACCCTTCTTATGCAGGTAAGGAGCTTCGAAAGAGTTCGGCAAAGAGACCTTCTTCAAGGAATTCTTGTCGAAAGTAATCTTGCCATTGCTTTCGGTAAAGCTGATAATGTCGAAGTTGTTGCCGTAGGGACGGCTAGAGCTTTCGCCACCACCGAAAATCACGTAACCCTTGCCATCGTCATCAATCAAGATGCCCGGGTCAAAGCAGTGCGCAATGCCGTCGCAACCACCGATAAGGCTGCCACCACCCGCAATTCTATTGACGCCATGGGATTCCTTGACCGGGTCGGTATAAGGACCATCGATAGCCGGAGCGGTAATCATGCCCACGCCGCTTGCGCCATCAGGGTAAACGATATAGACCTTACCATTCTTGACAGCAATGCCCGAAGCCCAAGTGTTGTTCGGATAGTTGCCGAATTCACGCTTGGAGCGGAAAATCATGCCGTGATCGGTCCAGTTTTTCATGTCTTCGGACGTAAAGGCATAAAGACCGACAATGTCGTAGTTCCAGTTCGTCTGGTTGTTGTAGTCATCGACGTCGGTCAAAATGTAGAAGGTATCACCATCGGAGGCGCAAGAAGGGTCCGCCAGATAGTGGTAAGATGAAATGGGGTTGTCGGCTAAGCCAAACACTGCAAAACCAGCCACAAGACAGGCGGATCTTTTCCACACCTTTTTGTAATCCATATATCACTCCATGCAAGGGCTACAACTTGTAGACCCATCCAAAGTTAAAGTTACCCCTTTTTGACATCAAAAAACACATTTATATGGGGATTACTATGGATAAATTGACAACGGGGCGGCGTAGCCGCAGTAGGCAGAACCTAGTTGGTAGAACTTAGAATTATTTCTAAATTTACGCATAATGAATCGATTTGAGCTTCTAAAGACCTCCAAAAAGTCGAAAGCGCGTCTTGGCGTGGTCCATACCGACCACGGCGACGTGACAACGCCGATTTTTATGCCTGTGGGCACCGAAGCGACCGTCAAAGCGGTCACTCCAGCGCAGCTTAAGGACATCAAGGCCGAAATTGTCCTTGCAAACACCTACCACCTGTACCTGCGCCCCACCACCCCGCGTATTGCAAAAGCGGGCGGAATCCATAAGTTTATGGCGTGGGACGGCCCGGTTTTGACGGATAGCGGCGGATTCCAGGTGTGGAGCCTGAAGGATTTACGCAAAATCACCCCCGAAGGCGTGGAGTTCAGGAGCATTCTGGACGGTTCGAAGCACTTTTTCAGCCCGGCAAGCGTCATGAACGCCCAGCGCGAAATCGGCGCGGATATCATCATGGCGCTCGACGAATGCACTCCGTACCCGAGTACCGCCAAGGAAGCCGAGCATAGCCTCAAATTTACGCTCAAATGGACGGCCGAGGCCATGCAGTGGCTCAAGGAACACCCGCCCATTCACGGTTACGACCAGCAATTTTTCGGAATTATCCAGGGCGGCATGCACAAGGACTTGCGCAGGCAAGCCATCGAGCGCATTGCAGAACTCGGCCCCGACGGCTTCGCCATGGGCGGCCTTTCGGTGGGCGAACCGACCGAAACCATGTACGAAATTGCCGATTTCTGTACCGACATCTTGCCGCAGGACCATGCCCGCTACGTGATGGGCGTAGGAACCCCATGGAACCTGCTGGAGCTCATTGAACGCGGCGTGGACATGTGCGACTGCGTGATGCCGACCCGCAACGCCCGCAACGGCATGCTGTTTACCAGCGAAGGCGTTTTGCGCTACAAGGCCGCCCGCCATGCCGAAGAATTCGACAAGCCGGTGGACCCGAATTGCGACTGCTACTGCTGCCGTAACTTTAGCCGCGCCTACTTGCGCCACCTGCACCACGCCGGCGAATCCCTCGGATTTACGCTTGCAAGCATCCACAACCTGCATTTCTACCTGCACCTGATGCGCGAAGCCAAGCAGCACATCGCCGACGACACTTTTGAAGAGTGGAAAAAAGAAAAGTGCGAAATTCTGCAGCGAGATTTGCAATAGCTTAAATGTGCAATATTTTAAATGAAAAAAACTCCGGTTAAACCGGAGTTTTTTTAAAGGTGACCCCCGCCTTCGCGGGGATGACAATTGAGGATTAGCGGATGCTAATGCGGGCGGTCTGGGCAGCCTTCACGGTCTTGACACGGACCACGTAGTTACCGCGGTTCATGCCTTCGAGAGACACCTGGTGGTTACCGGCGGCGCTTTCGAGGCGGTTCATGACCATGTTACCCTGCATGTCGAACACCTGGATGCGGGCTGCAGCGGCGGTCGTCACGTTGAGCGTAGAACCGTTCACGCTGAGCTTGAGCTGGCCAGCAGACTTGCGAGCCATGCGGACACCAACGCTTGCATCCACGCACTTGAAGTCGTCCACAAAGAGGAAGTTGATCGTCGGCTGGTATTCAATGTTCTTGTAGCCAATCACTTCCCAAGCGAACTTCTTGATGTTCTTCTTGTTCAAGTCAACCGGTTCGCCCCAGCTCGGCTGTGCGATATCATCCCAGCTGGCCACAACGGTCGTCCATTCGAGAGCATCTTCAAAGTTGATCTGGTGATAGGCGTAATCAGCCACCTGACCATCCTGGACCTTGAAGGTATGAGCACTACCTCTGTAGCGGTAGCTCAAAGCCGAGCAAGCGCTCAGGTCAACACCCTTAGAGGTGTCAGCATGCGTATTGAGACCGAGAGCGACAAACGGAGCTTCCTTATAAGTACCCTGGTTCCATTCGATTTCTGTCAAAGCAGCAAAGCCCTTAGTGCCGTTAGCGGCATCGGCTGTACCCGGGAACACCACGACATAGCCACCGAGGGTGTTGTCATAGACATTGGAAATCTTGGAAAGGCCACCCGGTTCCTTGTCGGTATAGGCATACCAGGTACCAGTCGTAGAGGCAACTTCATCACCGTCTTCAAAGTCATCGATAACCTTGATGTCGGTAATCACCGGAGCGACAGAAGAAGAAGAAACGGTCGGAGCAACGCTGGAGCTGGACTTGCCACCCGGAGCAACGCTAGAGCTGGACTTGCCACCCGGAGCAACGCTGGAGCTAGACTTGCCTCCCACAGAAGAAGAAGACTTCGGAGTGTCACCGGCACCACCGCTCACAGCGGTGAAGCTGAGGCCATCGCACTTCACATCGTCGATGTAGAGATACGGATACTTGGGCTGGTTCATATCGTCCGGAACCTTTTCGAGGCCCTTGATTTCCCAAGAAAGACGAGTTGCGTGAGCCATGTTGATCGGCTTGGAACGAGAATCGTCACCCCAAGTTTCCTGCTTCAGCATGTCAGTCGTGATTTCGACTTCCTTCCAGCCTTCGGAGGCATCCTTGTTCACGCGGTGATAGTTGTAGTCAGTAACGTCGGTCGTTTCGATTGCGAAGTTGTGGCTTGCACCCTTGTACTTGTACTTGATCGTAGAGCACTTGGAGAAGTCAGCATAAGCCTTCGGAGAATCCTTCTTTTCTTCCTTCAGGAGAGTGAGGAACATCTTGATGTACGGACCGTAATCGAGAGTACCCTTACCGATCTTCACGTCCTTAAGGGCGGCCATATACTTGGAAGTATTCTTGCTATCGCCGCTGACCGGGTAAACAACCTGGTAGGTCGAGTTGCCAAAGTCGTCTTTAATCACGTCGTTAGAAATGGAGCTCTTACCGCCGTTTTCCTGGTCTTCGACAGCAGCCCATGCACCGCCAAGGTAGCCGTAACGGTTGCCATCTTCCATGTCATCGAGAATGGAAGTGGTAGCACCATTGGCAACGCCCGTAGAGAATCCGCTTTCTTCTTCAGCAGAACCGTTCTGGAGGCCGCAATCCTTATAGGTTGCGCCACCGAGCTTGCTCTTCACGTACTTACCGGAGTTGGTGTAAGAGAAACCGTTTTCAAACACTGCAGAAGAGAATGCTGCAGAAGTTTCGTCCATAGCAGAAGCGTTCCAGTTCGTCCAGGACACGCCCTTCTGAGCCATCCATTCTACCCACTTGTTACTGGAGTTTTCATCCGGCTGGCCATCACCGTTAGCATTGACGGTACCCCATTCGGTAGCGAACACAGGCACGCCCTTACCCATAGCAGTTTCAGCAGCCTTGTTGTAACCGCCATCGCCCATATAGTGAGTTGCGGCATAGAAGTGGAGCGTGCAGCCATAGTTCTTGTCGGAGATGCCTGCGTTAGCGCAAGCATCCGGCTGGCTGGACCATCCCGGGCTACCCACGAGGATGAGGTTATCAGAATACTTACGAATTACCGGAATCACAGCGTCGGCATGAGACTTCACTGTACCCATATCACCAGTCGGTTCGTTCCAGATTTCAAAAATCACATTGTTATACTTACCGTATTCCTGAGCTGCATACTCAAAGAACTTGACAGCATCATCGGTAAAACCGGTAGAACTTTCGATGTGCCAGTCGATAATCACATAAATGTCCTTATCGACAGCGGCGTTCACGACGTTCTTCAAAAGAGCCTTCTGGAAGCCTTCGCCACCCGTCGTGTAAGAACGGCCCGAGCTGTTAAACTTTTCGTCAGCAGCACCAAGAGCAAAACGAACCACTTCGACGCCCATGTCATCGACCAAGCGGTTGATACCCTTTTCAGAGTAGAAGTCGGTAGAATAGGTGTTGCCCGAGCTCCAGAAAAGGCTCATGCCCTTGACCTGGACAGCCTTGTTGGCATATTCGGGACAAGAACCCGAAAGTTTGCCACCATTGGCCTTAAGTTCGCCGTAAGTGCTAACAGGGCCGACCCTGCTTGCCGTGATTGCCATGGCGGACACCGCAGCCATAGACATAATCGCAAGAATCTTTTTCATTCTAGACCTTTTGGTTTATGTTAAAAACCAATCCCTTATTAATCCCACATAAAAAATAGTAATGAGAAGAACAATTTCCTTGTAATATTTTTTTATAGTTTTTTTGAGCCCAATAGCCATCGCGTTTCTAAACATCTTTTTACAAAAAGAAAGCCCAACCCGAAGGCCGGACTTTCTCCATTGTAAAATTTCAAACACCTCGATTTTACAATTACTCCACAGACTTGCCCTTTTCAACAGCGTCGGCAAGGGACATGCCAGTAAATTCCTGAGCGCTGAACCAACGGCCACTCTTCTTGTCGTCGAGCAAGACAGACACCATGGAACCCGGAATCACGCTTTCGGGGGCGTTAGGAGCGTTGGGGCCACCGAGATCGGTGCGCAACCAACCCGGATCCATGACGTTCATCATGACATCGGTACCATTCAGCTTGCAGGCAAAGTCCTTGACAAATTTTGTCAGAGCAGCCTTGGCGCAGGCGTAACCCATGAGTTCGGGTTCGTTGGCGATGCCACTAGTGGTAAGCTGCATACGGCCAAAGCCTCGCTTGATCATGCCCGGCAAAAAGTGGTAGGCAATCTTGATTGGAGCCAAGAAGTTCACCGCCATGGCCTGGTGGAAGTCTTCCATGGTATTGGTGAGGTAATCGGTAAAGTAATGGCTCATGAGGCCGGCGTTGTTGAACACGATATCGACCTGCACGCCCCAGGAATCGATTTCGGCGAGAGCGGCATCGATTTCGCATGCATGTTCGAGGTTGCAACCCACAGCGCGAACTTCGACACCGTACTTCTTGATTTCGTTCATTACCGGTTCAGCATGGGACTTGTCACGGCCCTGCAGAATAATATTTGCGCCGAGTTTTGCCATTTCGATGGCGGTAAGGCGGCCCACTCCGCGGCAGCCGCCGGTAATCAAGGTCCATTTGCCCTTTACGTCAATCATAAGTCATCCTTTGGTTGTTTGCGAGGGTTACCCCACCCTCTCGGTTTATGGATATAAAGATAGACTCCATCGATACAAAAAGCACCGATTTTTTCAAGAAATCTGTATACAAGAGTAAATAATCCCGATTGCAAGTGTAATACAAACGCATTTTTATTGTGCCACACAGATTCGAATTCGCTAACGCAAATTCAGAGTCATGCAGAGAAATGCTAAATTTGTCCCAAAAATTTAAAGGATGTGAAAAATGAAAAGCTCTAGAGACAACTGGGGTTCGAAGCTGGGCGTGATTCTCGCGGTCGCGGGTTCCGCCGTCGGACTTGGCAACTTTTTGCGTTTCCCGGTGCAGGCAGCCACAAACGGTGGCGGCGCATTCATTATCCCTTACCTCATCGCCTTCTTGCTTTTGGGCATTCCGCTTTCTTGGATGGAATGGACGCTTGGCCGCGCAGCCGGTAACAAGCACCACGGTACTGCCCCGGGCGGATTCCACTATATTCTGAACAAGAAGCCCTGGGCCAAGCACCTCGGTTCGCTCGGGCTCCTGCCCCCGCTGTTCATCAGCTTCTACTATATCTTTATCCAGTCTTGGATTCTCGCGTTTACCTACTACTCTGCCACAGGCAAACTGATGGAAGTGGTCGCCGGCGGTTACGAGCCCATGAAGGAATTCTTCGGCAACTACATCATGCTGAACACCAAGATTGGCCCGATTCCTGCAGCCATTCTCTTCTTCTTGATTACGTTCGCCTGCAACATGGGACTCCTGTCGTTCGGCGTGCGCAAGGGCATCGAACGCGTGAACAAGATTACCATGCCGATTCTTTTGATCATGGGCATTATCCTCGTGGTGCGCGTGCTTACCATTAGCGATATCGGTAAGGGCCTCGCCTTCGTGTGGAACCCGAACCTTTCCGAAATTCTGAACCCCGCCGTTTGGCTTGCCGCTTCGGGCCAGGTATTCTTTACCATGAGCCTCGGTATGGGCATTGTTTTCTGCTACGCCAGCTACCTGAAGCCCAAGGAAGACCTGGTGCTTTCGTCTTTGACCGCAGGCGCCACCAACGGCTTTGCCGAAATTATCCTCGGCGGAACGATTGTGATTCCGATGGCCGTGCTCATTGCCGGCAACAACATCGAAGAATGTGCAAAACTCGGCACCTTCGGCCTCGGTTTCCAGACTATGCCGTTCGTGTTCGGCCAGCTGCCCTTTGGCGGATTCTTCCAGACGCTGTGGTTTGCGATGCTCTTTATCGCGGGCGTCACTAGCGCCATTTCGATTATCCAGCCGCTGATCAGTTTTTGCGAAGACGACCTGAAGTTTAGCCGCAAGGGCTCCATTACCGCCACCGGTACAGTGACCTTCTTGGGAGGCCTTGTGGGTATTTTCGGCCTTGCCGCAGGCGCGGTCGACGAGCTCGACTTCTGGGGTGGAAGCTTCTTGCTGGTGGTTCTCGGCACAATCCAGGCATTCATCTTCTCGTTCGTGCTCGGTCGCCGCAAGTCCGACGTGATTGGCGAAGACGGCAAGCCGGAATGCGAAGCTTTCGCCTTGATGAACGACGGTGCCGCCTTGAAACTCCCCCGATTCTTTAGGCCGATCATTATGTACGTGTGCCCGATTTACCTGGCAGTCGTGCTGGTCGCCTGGATGATTCACGACGGCATGGGCGTGCTCCTGTTGAGCAACGTTCCCGCCGCTGCCAAGGTGACTTTCCTCGGCAGCGAATTCTCGCAAATTGGCTTTACCTGGGGCGTTCGCGGATTCCTGCTCGCCCTCGTGGTGCTTTTGAACATTGCCATCTACTACGCCTGGAAGGTGAACGGTCCGGCCAGAAAGACCACCATTCTCCACAAGCAGAACATGAGTATCGGTGATTCCGACAACGAGGAGGCATAACATGGAATTTTCTACGAGCGGCCTGATTTTTATGACCCTTTCGTGGGCAGGCATTATCGGAATGTGCACCTTCTGTTTTTACAAGGTGTTCAAGAAGAAATAAGTTGGTAGAACTTAGAGAATATTCTAAGATCTAAATTCTAGCTTCAAAGTTCTAAGATCTAAGTTCTAACTGAGGAATCATGAAACTTACGAAGTACCAGAGTTCCATTGCGTACCTGATTTTTGTTTTCTGTAGCATTTTTGTGCAAATGGGCTTGTTTGTTCATTTCCAGCGGTGGCTTTCGTTCTCGTTCGAGGGGTCTGCCTTCTGGTGGCGCAGCATGCTGTTGCAGGTAGCCATTTTTGCACCGAGCATCTTTATGCTCCCGGCAGCGAGCTACTTTGCGGGCCGATTCCACAAGGGCCACGTCATGGCGTGGTCCTCGGTGGGAATGCTTGTCTCGGTAATTGCAGTCGTTGTCTGCTATGTGGCGGGCGCCGAATGGGTTGCCTACGGGCTTCTTGGCTTGTACGGTATTTTTCTTGCCGTACTCACTCCGGCAAAGCTTGGCATTATGAAAGAGATGGTCGAAAGCGAGGACTTGGTCAAGATTAACTCTTGGTACATGGCCCTTTCAGTGCTCGGCACCGCGACCGCGGCCTTCTTTGCCATGGGACTTTCGGGCAGGCCCGATTCCCCCGTAAGCATTGACCTTACATTGTGGATTTACCTTGGCTTGAGCGTCGTGACAACCATTGCCGGTTTTTGCATCAAGGTCGGCGAAAGGCATGACAACCTAAAAATGCGCTCCCCCATGCGCAATTTCTCGGCCACCTGGAGCCACCCGATTGTACGCCTCTCGATTCTCGGTCTTGCCGCCTTCTGGGGCGTGACTCAGATTTTCTTGATTTTGATCCAGAGCATGACCGACATGCTGAACACCGCCGTCATTCCGGTTTCGATGTTCATCGTGACCGCCGGCTACGTGATTGGTGCCTTCTCTGCAAGCAAGGCTTCGAAGGGTTTTGTGGAAACGGGCTTGATTCCGTTCTCCGCAGCAGCTTCCGCCATTACCATGTTCGCCCTTCCGCTGGTACAAAACGGCTGGATTCAAGCGATTCTGTATGGTGTGATTGGCTGGTGCGCCGGTTCCGCCTTCGTGATTTTGCGTACCGTGATTCAAAACTTTACGCGCCCCGATACCGCAGGCCGTATTCACGCTGTGGCAAACGCAATCCAGATGGCATTGCTCGTGCTGATTATGGGCGGTCAGACCCTGCTCTTAATCTTTACGCCGATTACGCTGGATTACTGCTTCATGATTTTGGCAGTGATTCTTGCACTCTGCTTTATCGCAAACCTCAAGAACAACCCGATGGCCCTTTTGCGTGCCGCACTCCGCTTTGCGTTCGCCTTTGTATTCCGCTACAAGGTGAAGGTCATGGGCGTGCAGAACATTCCTGAATCGGGCCCGGTTCTTTTGGTGGGGCCGCACTTCAGCTTTATTGACTGGGCTGTGCTCCAGATTGCATCTCCTAGACCGCTCCGTATCGCAAGCAACCGCAACACTTTTGCCGACTGGTACCAGCGCTGGTTCTTCCACGGCAACTTCCTGATCAGCATTAACCGCCGCGATCCGGCGCCCGCTATGGAAGAAATCCACAAGGCCCTCTTGAACGGCGAAGCGGTCGTAATTTTCCCGGAAGGCGAAGTGTCGAAGACTCCGTTCGTATCGACCTTCTCGCTGGACTATTCCAAGGCAATCGAAGGCACCGAAGCTCCGATTATTCCGTTCTACATTCAAGGCCTTTGGGGCAGCCGTTACAGCCACGCCAGCGAAAGCGTGAACCGCCCGCAGTCCTTTAACCGTATCATCAGCGTCGGTTTCTCGAAGCCGCTGCCAACGAACGCGACCGAAAAAGAAATCCGCCACGACCTGGAACTTTTGGATACCGACATTTGGAACATTGCCATGGACCATTCCGCCTCCATTGTTCCGCTGTGGTTCAAGGCCATGCGCAAGCGTCGCAGCCGCATGATTTTGATTGACCCCGCCGGCAACCATGTGAACGGTTACGGAATGATTCGTCTTTGCCATTATCTCGGCAAAGTGATTAAATCTGCAACCAAGAACGACAAGAACGTGGGCTTCATGATGCCCACCAGCCGCGACGCCGCTCTCGGTATCATGTCTATTCTCGGCACCGGCAAGACGACGGTGAACCTGAACTACTCCGCTCCGGTGGATACGATTCTCGGATGCATTGAAAAAGCGGACCTTACCACAGTGGTTACGACCCGTCCCTTCTTCGACAAGCTTTGCGGCAAAAACCCGGCCTTCGCTCAGATTGCCGGCAAATGCCAGATGATTTACCTGGACGAAGAAGAAGCCAAGATGTCGACGGTTTGCCGTTTTGTTTCGGCATTCATTATCCGTGCGTGCCCGGCAGCCATTTTGCGCCGTCTGTGGTTCACCTCGGCCAAACTCGATGACGATGCCGTGATCCTGTTCAGTTCGGGTTCCGAAGGCACGCCGAAGGGTGTTGAACTCACCCACAAGAACGTGATTTCCAACGCCCAGCAAGGTGACCACATTATCAAGCTGCGCCGTACCGACGTGATGACCACCTTGCTCCCGCTGTTCCATTCCTTCGGCTTTACCATGACCTTCATGATGCCGCTGTTGGATGGCGTGCCCATGGTGCTCTGCCCGGATCCGACCGACATCAAGACGCTCGCCCGCGTGTGCGCCCAGTACAAGACCACTATCATGATGGGTACGCCCACGTTCCTGCGTGCTATCGCCATTAACCGCTGGGTCCACCCGATGTGCTTGGATTCTCTGCGTTATATTATCGCCGGTGCCGAAAAGCTCCGCCCCGAAATGCGCGAAACCTTCAAGCTCAAGTTCGGCAAGGACATTTACGAAGGCTATGGTTGCACCGAGCTCACACCGCTAGCAACACTCAACGCCCCGAACGTGTTGCTGGACGACTTCTTGACCATGGAAAAGTGCAGCGACAATTCCAGTATCGGCATGTCGGTGCCGGGAGCCATTTGCGCCATCATCGATCCGGAAACCAACGAGTTCTTGCCCAATGGCGAAGAAGGCATGTTGGTGGTAACCGGTCCGCAGGTGATGAGGGGTTACCTGAAGGACAAGGAAAAGACCGACGCCGTGGTCATCAATATCGATGGCCGCCGCTGGTACAAGACGGGCGACAAGTGCAAGCTCACCCCGGACGGATTCGTACAGATTCTCGGCCGTTACAGCCGCTTTGCCAAACTCGGTGGCGAAATGATTTCTTTGACAGCCGTGGAACTGCGTATTGCAGAATCCAAGGTCATGGAAGACTGCGAATTTGCCGTTACGGCCGTGCCGGATTCCGCCAAGGGCGAAAAGATCGTGCTCCTGGTCAAGGGCAACGTGAACGCCGAAGACGTTTCCCGCAACCTCCGCAAGGCAGGCATTCCGCCGCTCATGCAGCCGGGTGCCGTATTTGTGGTGGAAAACATTCCGAAGCTGGGTTCCGGCAAGTGGGACTTCAACGGAATGAAGAAAATGGCCCTGGAGCTTGTCGAAAAGAAAGCCTAGCCCCATATAACGCAGCTCTTACACGGCAATTTATACAGAATGTGTAAATTGCCGTTCTTTTTTGCATATAAAATTGTATATTATGTTGCACAGGAGAAAAAAATGGATCAGATTGTTAAAAAGGTTCAAGAATTAGGATTAACACTCCCCAAATGTCCGGCGCCGCTTGCAGCCTATGTTCCCGCCACCCGCAATGGCGAAACGATTTACGTATCAGGCCAGCTACCTTCGATTAACGGAGATTTTTCGGCATTCTGCGGTTCTGTTCCGACTGAAGTTTCTGTTGAGAAGGCTGCCGAAGGCGCCGCCATTTGCCTGATGAACAACGTTGCCGCCGCACTCACGCTGCTGGAAGAAGACGAAACGCTTCGACTCGTGCAAATGCAGGGTTTTGTGCAGTCTGCCGCCGGATTCCACGAACAGCCGGCCGTACTGAATGGCGCCAGCGAACTTGCCGTAAAGATTTTTGGTGAAAACGGAAAGCATGCCCGTACCGCTGTGGGCGTATCGAATTTGCCCAAGAACGTGGCGGTCGAAATCAGCTGCACTTTCCAAGTTTTAAAGGCTGAAGCCAAGTTCAATGGCCGTTACGGCTGGATTGAAGGCTAAAAAAGTCCATTTTTCGTAAAAAACGTCCTTTTCGAGACCCTTTCGGCTTCCGAAAGGGTCTTTTTATTCAAACTTTAGTCCAAAAACACACGATTTACTTTATCCAAAATCAAAAATTTAACAAACTTACATCAAAAACACGCCAATTTTCAACAACACAAACAAATACTTTTCCAAAAACAGGTCAAAAACAAGCAAAGTTTTCAGAACGCAACGTACAAAAAGCCACAACTTTTCAAAAAATCTTAAAAATTTTTAGATATTTTAGAGCAAATCTCTTGCCACTAGGGGGTATTCGTTCTATATTTCAGCCATATTTTTAAAACAAGAACCTAATTTAGATAGGAAAAGTTATGGCAAATTCTCCATTAAGTGGCGCAGAGGTGATTATTGAATGCCTCAAGCGCGAAGGAATTGATACCATTTTCGGTTATCCCGGTGGATCGGCCATCCCGATGTTCGATGCCATTCTGGATTCCAATATTAAAGTAGTGTTGACCCGCCACGAACAGGGTGCTACCCACATGGCCGACGGTTACGCTCGCCAGACCGGCAAGGTCGGCGTCGCTCTCGTCACCAGCGGCCCGGGTGCCACCAACACCTTTACCGGTATCTACACCGCCCTTATGGATTCTAGCCCGATCGTGGTTCTTGCCGCTCAGACGACTACTCCGAACTTGGGTAAGGACGCCTTCCAGGAATGCGATACCAGCGGTATGACTTTTGCTGCTGTGAAGCATTCTTACTTGGTGAAGGACTCCAACGACTTGCCGCGCATTATGAAGGAAGCCTTCCACATTGCACGCAGCGGCCGTCCGGGCCCCGTGCTTATTGACTTGCCGAAGGATGTGACTGCAGGCCCCTGCACCGCTCCGTTCACCGACAAGATGGACCTTCCGGGTTACAAGATCCCGAGCTACGCTTCTACCGAAAGCATCGAAAAGGCTGCTGAATACTTGAAGAAGTCCAAGAAGCCGCTCTTGCTCGTGGGTCACGGCGCCATGATTTCCGGCGCTAGCCGCCAGGTGAAGGAACTCGCCGAAAAGCTGAATGCCCCGGTGTGCTGCACCTTGCTCGGCCTTGGCACTTTCCCGACCGACCATGAACTTTCTCTCGGTATGCTCGGCATGCACGGCACCGTGTACGCCAACAAGGCCGTTCTCGATTGCGACTTGATTCTTTCGATCGGTAGCCGCTGGGACGACCGTATTACCGGTAAGCTTGACGTTTTCTGTAAGGACGCCATCAAGATGCACATTGACATCGACCCTGCCGAAGAAGGCAAGGTGTTGCAGCCGGATGTGTTCATGTGCGGCGACGCAAAGCTCGTTCTGGAACAGCTCTTGCCGCTCGTGGGTAAGCTCGACACCGCCGAATGGGTGAAGACTTGCCAGTCTTGGAAGAAGCGTTTCCCGCTGACCTACCCGAAGCAGGGCGGTCTCCGTATGCAGCATATTGTTCAGACGGTTAGCGACCTCACGCAGGGCAAGGCCATTGTCACGACTGACGTGGGACAGCACCAGATGTGGGTGGCACAGTTCTTCCACACCAATTATCCGCGCCAGCTCCACTCCAGTGGCGGTGCAGGCACCATGGGCTTCGGCCTCCCGTCTTGCATTGGCGCCGCTTTCGGCAACACGACCGGTTGGCCGGTGGTGACCTTCTGCGGTGACGGTGGTTTCCAGATGACCGAAGCAGAACTTGCAACGGCCGCCATCCACAAGCTTCCCATCAAGATTTTCGTGATGGACAACAAGTACCTGGGCATGGTGCGCCAGTGGCAGGACATGTTCTACGACAAGCGTTACAGCTGCGTGGACATGAAGGGCAACCCCGACTTCGTGAAGCTCGCTGAAGCTTACGGTATTCTGGGGCTTCGCATCAAGCGTAGCGCCGACGCCGAACGCGTGATCCAGAAGGCTTTGGAATACAACGAAGGCCCGGTGCTCATTCACTGCGAATGCGAAAAGGAAGACAACGTGTTCCCGATGATTCCGGCCGGTGCTCCGATTACGAGCATGATTACCGAACAGCCGAAGACTCAACTTGAAAAGCCCACGGGATCGACCTAAGGAGATAAGCCATGTTAAAGGATAAAGCACATTCTATTAGTTTGTTAGTTGCAAACCGCCCGGGCGTGCTCGTGCGCATCGCCCTCGTGTTCTCCCGCCGTGGTTACAATATCGATTCCCTGGTGGTCTCCCCCACGCTCGACCCGAACTTTAGCCGCATGAACATCATCGCTCACGGTAATCCCGAGATCTTGATGCAGATTATCAAGCAGCTCGAAAAGCTCGTGGACGTGGTGCAGGCCAAGGACCATACCGATACCGACGCCGTGGAAAAGGAACTCGCACTGATCAAGGTGCGTTGCACTCCGGACCAGCGTACCGAAATTCTGCAGCTTTGCGACCACTTCCACGCCAATACCGTGGACATGACCGCTACTTCGATGATCATCCAGATCACCGGAAACAGCCAGAAGGTCGACACGCTCAAGAGCCTGTTGCAGAAGTTCGAAATCGTCGAATATATTCGCACGGGTAAGGTTATCATGTTGCGTGGTGAAGAGCAGACGTAGCGGAAAAAAAAAGACCGCTCGGCTCTCACGCCAAGATTTCAGGAAATCCGCCTCAAAAGGGCGGATTTTCTTGTATTCGGTCACAGGTTTTTGCAGATTGGCTTTTCTTGTAGAAATCCGGGGGGAGTTTATATATATTTTGATTTGATGGAAGGAGTTCTGCTATGAAAATCGAGAAGAAAATCGTCAAAAACAGCGCGAAGCTAAGCCTTGCCGCCAAGAGCGCCATTGCCGCCTCGTTCGGTATTGCGGCCGTTGCATTGACTGCTTGCGAAGAAAGTGGCGATGTTGCAGCACCGGACCCGACCGATCTTGAGAAGCCTGAAACAGGGGCTCCCGAAACCGAGTCTCCCAGCAGCTCTAGCGTTGTCGATATTCCTCTGAGCCACGAGACCCTCAGCAGTTCGGCAGTTGAAGCGCTGTCGTCTGCAGCAGAACCAGATTTTCCGCCTCAAGCTGGAATCATTCTTCCTGACGAACAATACGTAGAATCCAGTTCTTCTTCCGAAGTCAAGCCCCTGAGCAGTTCTTCTTACGATGAACCGTATCCGCCTCCTGAAGCAGGCGTTATCGAAGCTCCCGATGAAAGCGACTTCGAAAGCAGTTCTTCAAGCGAAGTGGAAGCACAAAGCAGTTCCGCTGAAGAACCGGAGCCGCTTCCAGGCGACCCGATTATAGAAGAAAGTTCTTCGAGCGAAGTAGAACAGCCCTCCAGCTCGTCCGTCGATATACATGAAGTATGCCCGGACAACGACCCGTTCTGCATCCAGGTTCACATGTGTAACAACGAAGATGGCTGCATGGTCGCAAGCATGGTATCCACTTACGAACGATTCGACACCGCCGGATGAATTTAGTTCTATGCCTTACGGAACAGTGCAACTTGCGCTGTTCCTATTGTTATTACAAGGACACGCAATCTGCCCGTCATAACGTGATGGACGACGAAACGCTCGAGCAGGCAATTCGCATGGGGCTAGAACGTAGCCTGTTTTTCAGGCAGACTTATTTGAACATCACTTTTTTCGGCGGAGAACCGTTACTGCGCAAAGACGCCATTTTTAAGGGCGTAAACATCGCCAAAGCTTTCGTTGCTGAGGCCATAGACAAAGGCGAAGCGCCAAGCAACTTCAAGCTCAACTTTGCAGTAAACACCAACGGTACGCTCTTTGACGACTCTTTCTTTGATTATTGCGAGCGAGAGCATTTTCGCATTTACCTGTCGCTCGACGGTCCGGAATACCACCACGACATTGCGCGCCGTACCGTAAACAACGGCGGCAGTTTCAAGGACATCGAGAAATACATTCCGCGATTCGTAAAGCTAGGCGCAGTCGCCTTAAGCACCGTGACACGCGCCCACATCGAGACCCTTGCCGAAAGCGTGAAGTGGTTACACGAACAAGGATTCAGGAGCCTTACCACAAGCGTCGACTTTGATGGCAAATGGAGCGGTGAAGACTTTGACAGGCTCGCCTTACAATACCAGAAGATGGCCTTGTACTGGAAGGAATGCCGCGAAAAAGGCGACAAGATGTTCCTGGGCACGATTCAGGACAAAGTAAAATTATACCTTGCGAATTTGCGGTACAGACAATATTCCTGCCACGTATACAACGGGGCAATTGGAGTCGCGACAAACGGCAACATGTTCCCGTGCACCAGGTTCATCACCTCAAACGAGAATCCGCCTTACTTACAAGGTAACGTCTTTACCGGATTTAACGAAGAAGCCTGCGAACAAATTAGACAGTTCCTGGACAGCGACAAAAAGGAATGCGAAGGTTGCGAAATTCGCTACCGCTGTTGCGCGCACGAATGCGCCTGCACTTCTTTTTACAGTACGGGTACGATTGAGGGCGTATCGCCTGAAGTCTGCACGCACGAACGCATGCTCGCAGAGCTCTGTGATAATCTAATGATTAAAAACTTGGATTAGAAACCGAGAACGGCTTCGGAGATTTCGTTGGCTTCGTCGGAATAATCGTCGGCGTAGTCCGGATTAAATTCGCCCCAGCCATCGCTGACGCCGCAACCCACGCCCACATCTAAAGAAGACCACTTGAAGGCGCCATACACGCGTTCGAAGCGATCCATCAAATCGGCAAAGAAATCTTCGGGGAGTTCATCTTCGATGAGTACGGAACCATCCATTGCCAAGAGTTCGCCTTCGGGCAATTCTTCGAAGCGGCATTCATATTCATCCATCATGACGTCGTCAACCGAGTACCACTCGCCCGAATCTTCGCTGGGCAAATCCATTTCTGGATACTGCTCCATCAGGGCATCATAAACGGCGGAAAGTTCATCGGTGGTTCCGACGAAGCGCATCAGTATTCGACAATTCATAGAATCTCCATTCTTCAAGCAAATATAGCCGTTTTTAGCTCAAAAATGAACTTTTGATTACAAAAGGGGCTTTGAAAGCGTTCAAAACGGCAAAATGGAACTTTTTGTACCATGCAAATTTTTTATATCACACATTTTTGACAAAAATAAGAAAAAAGTAAGAAAATATTCAGCAATTACCTTGCCGCACCCTTCAAATTTTTATATCTTATGTACCAGAACTCTTTGTTCTCCTCCTAACCCCCAAAAAACTGGTCCGGCTCTGCTGGGCCAGTTTTCTTTTATAAAAAAGCCGAATTTCGCCAATTTTGACGCCTTACGGCGTCCGTGGCTACGGCTCATTAATACGAAAACAAGTTTTCGTGCAACTTCGCCTTGCACACTTTTTCTAATTTTAGGGTACTATGAAAAAGTCAGTACCTATTACGCTGCTCACCGGTTACCTCGGAGCCGGAAAAACCACCCTCCTCAATTTTGTACTTAATAACCAGCAGGGTTACCACGTCGCCGTCATCGTGAATGACATCGGCGAAGTGAACATCGACCAGACCCTCATCGAAAAGGGCGGAAACATCACTAAGGAAGACTCCGGCAAGGTGGTGCCGCTTTCGAACGGTTGCATCTGCTGCAGCCTGAAGACCGACCTCTTGGAACAAATCGCCGAACTTCTGGAAATGGGCAAGTTCGACTACATCTTGATTGAAGCGAGCGGTATTTGCGAACCCATTCCTATCGCACAGACTATTTGCATGGCCGGCGCCCAGTTGCAGAGCCGCGACGGCCGTCCGCTCCCCTGCCACCTGGACAACATCGTGTCCGTAGTAGACGTGGCACGTCTCGCCGACGAATTCGCTGGCGGCCAGAAGCTTTTGTCCAAGGATCTTGAAGAAGAAGACATCGCGAACTTGCTCATCCAGCAGATTGAATTCTGCAACACCATCGTGATGAACAAGGTTGATAGTTTGTCCAAAACCGACCTCGAGCACGTGAAGGCCGTGGTTCGCGCATTGCAGCCCGAAGCCAAGATGATCGAGACGAATTACGGCAAGGTCGAAATGAAGGATATCTTGGACACCAAGCAGTTCGACTTCGAAAAGGTCGGCAACTCCGCCGCTTGGGCCAAGGAACTCATGAAAGAAACGTCTCCTGAAGACGAAGACGACGATGACCATGACGAGCATGAACACCATCATCACGATGATGATCATGACGAACACGAGCATCACCACCATGATCATGATGACCACGACCATGAAGATCACAGCCACTGCGATCACGAACACGGCGTGTGCCATTGCGGCCACCACCACGACAAGGACCATCCGCATGGTGACGAATACGGCATCAGTACGTTCGTGTACGAACGCCGCCGTCCGCTGATTCGTGAACGCTTCGAAGTGTTGCTCGACGACTACCCGACCAGCATCATCCGCACCAAGGGTCTCGTGTGGTTCGAAGACGAACGCGATAACAGCTACCTGTTCGAACAGGCCGGCAAGCAGGCTTCTGCCCAGAATTTCGGACCTTGGTTCGCCAGCGAAAGCGAAGCCGAACAGAAGCGCATTCTGCGCGAAAATCCGGATTTGCTCAAGGTGTGGGACGAAAAGTACGGCGACCGCATTATTCGTCTTGTCTTCATTGGCCAGCACATGGACAAGAAGAAGATTATCGCCGCAATGGATTCTTGCCTCGGAGAGTAATCAGCGGAATCTTGGATAGCCGTCCCGGGTCAAGCCCGGGAAGACATTTAAAAACGTCCCGATTATCGAGGCGTTTTTATTTTATATTATATTTCATAAAAAAGGAAGGTAACATGTCTATCGGAATTCCTGAAATCATCTTGATTGTGGTCGTGGTGCTTTTGCTGTTCGGGGCAAAGCGCATTCCTGAACTCGCCCGCTCGCTCGGCAAGGCCCAGAACGAATACAAGAAGGCAAAGGACGCCCTGAAGGAAGAAGCCGAGGACTTGCAGAAGACTGTCGAGAAGGCTGCCGAAGCCGAAGACAAGAAGTAAATTCGTTTCGAATGCAAGACGCGGAATCTAGTTTAGTTTCTCACCTGGAAGCGCTCCGGCGAGTGCTGATCCGTTCATTTGCCGCGCTTGCGATTGGCATTGTCCCGCTCTTTTTTGCTTCGCCCTACGTCCTGGACTGGTTTTGCGAACAAATTACCTTACAGAGCGGAATCACGCTGCATTACTTTTCTCCGATGGAAGTATTCCTGCTGCAACTTAAGATTGCAGCCCTCCTGGACGTCGTTTTATTTTCTCCTTATATCGCCTGGAACATTTGGCAGTTCGTGCTGCCCGCGCTTTACGAAAAAGAAAAGCGATTCATCCGCTCGATTGTCGGGCTTACAAGCGCACTGTTTATTGCGGGCGTCGCATTCTGCCTGATTGTCTGTTTTCCGTTGATTGTGCAGTTCGGCATGAGCTTTGCGGGCGAAACACTGACGCCTGTATTTGGCGTTTCGAACTTGATTTCGCTTGCGCTCTGGCTTTCGCTTGCATTCGGCTGTATGTTCCAATTCCCGCTGGTGACGTACGCCTTGATTCGCGGTGGCATCGTGAGCTACGAAACCGTTTGCGATAAGCGGCCTTACGTTGTCGTCGGGATTCTCGTGGTGGCAGCCCTGCTCACGCCGCCCGATATTGTAAGCCAGATTATCCTGGGCGCGCCGACTTACCTGCTTTTTGAAGCCGGACTTTTGGCCGCAAGGCGCTTTAAAAAGAAATCTCCTGACCAAAACGCCTGATTGCGTTTTCTCATTTCGCCGAGGACCATCCAACAAATGTTGCATATAGAAAGCAAGTGTTGCATATACACGCCAACCGTTGCATATAGAAAATATTTTTAAAATGAATTGCGAAATCTTGTGATTTTTCATAAAAAACTTAACTTTTGTTGCATAAAACTATTGACAGGGGGATAAAAAAGAGATATATTCTTGGCATAACAGGATGGAAAACAATGAAACCGATTATCGAATATTCAGACTTTCGCCAGTATCTGCTGGACTACTACGAGGAGCGCAAGCGCATTTCCGCTTTCTCGTGGCGCGAATTCTCGAAAGTCGCAGGCTTCACCTCTTCTTCTTATATGAAGGTGGTGTGCGACGGAAAAAGCAAGCTCAGCAAGATTGGTGTGGAACGCGTTGCCGCGGCAATAGGACTCACGGGGTTTGAGCTCGACTATTTCCGCGCGATGGTCAAGTTCGGCCAGGCCGCAAACGAAGAAACCAAGAAAGCCGCGTACCGCGACATGCTCGCGATTGCGAAGGTGCATAAGGTGCGCGTGTTGGAAGGGGACTTGTTCGCCTATTACGACACTTGGCGCAACCCCATGATGCGTGAACTTGCCCCGCTGATGCCCGGCGCTACCCCGGGCGAGATGGCCAAGATGTGCTACGCCGAGACATCGGCTCAGGAAGTCCGCGAATCGCTTGATTTTTTGACTAGGACCGGGCTCCTCAAGAAAGAAAAGGACGGCGCCTTCAAACAGTCCGAAACGTCTGTGAGCGGCACCCCTGATGCAACCAGGCTTGCACTCCGCGGAATGCACCGCCAGATGGCACAGCTCGCCGCTCCGGCTCTTGAGTTGCCGGCAACCGAACGCAACTTCAGCGGCGTCACCATGGGAGTGTCTCGCGAGAGCTATGACCGCATTGTCAAGGCACTGGACGATTGCCGCCGACAGATTATCGCAATTGCTGCCGAAGACAAAGGCATCGAACAGGTTTACCGTTTGAATTTACAATTATTCCCGCTTACTAAAAGCGTAAAGGAGAGCAAAAATGAAGAAGCTTAACATTTGCATCGCGGGCGCACTCGCCCTTCTCTGCACCAACTGCGGAGACTCCAATAGCGTAAACGTTTCGGGCACCTCCGAAGACGTGAACGAAATCGCCGACAAGGGTTCCTCCAGCTCGGGCACTCCCGGGGCTGAATCTTCGAGCAGCATCAATGACCAGAAGAATTCCTCTAGTAGCGTAGACGATCAGCAGACCAATTCCTCGTCAAGCGGAGACGTTCAGACTCCGCAGATTAACGACGGCTCGCTGGAAGCCTACCTGCAGCAATACGGTCTCGAAACCAAGCACCGTTTCGACAAGGCCGTGCTCGCATTTAACAAGAGCGAAATGGTTTCCAGGACTCCGGCTATGGATGGCTCCACAAATTCCACAGAATTTGATGGCGAAGGTGTCAGCAAGTTTGTACAGCAGAACATCGGCGCTATAGAAGCGCTGTTCCCGAAGGCCGCCGCCAAGTACGCCGACCTGGTTGAAGCCACCAAGAACGGCACGAACGAATGTTCGCTCTACTCCTTCAACCTCTACGGTAACGAAAAGTATGCCGGCCACGTGCTGGAATACGTCTCCCCCGACACCATGAAGGTCGTGGATATCGAAGCCAAGAACTGCGAAGAAAATACGAGCAACCAGATTGTTCGATTCCTGTTCAGCT
Organism: Fibrobacter sp. UWB5; assembly: GCF_002210295.1. Classification (NCBI taxonomy): domain Bacteria; kingdom Pseudomonadati; phylum Fibrobacterota; class Fibrobacteria; order Fibrobacterales; family Fibrobacteraceae; genus Fibrobacter; species Fibrobacter sp. UWB5. The sequence goes on from NZ_MWQH01000005.1 coordinate 22,967, forward strand.
ACTGCGGTGACGTGAGCGAGGAACCGGTCGTTGAACGCACCACGGCAAAGTCGGACATCGCCAAGGAAAACTGCCCTGCCAGCAAGACCGACGACGAGTGGGTCAACGTGATTGACTCGAAGGATATCGTCACGAGTTCCTCTTCGGAAACACCGAGTTCTTCTGCCGCAGAAAATCCGGCATCCAGCTCCAGCAAGGAAATCGAGACATGCCAGCATATTTCCGATTACGACGGAATGACCGCAAACGGCAACTGCGACAGCAAAACAGACACAAGCATTGTTATCGACTGCGTAACCGGCGAAGAAATGAAATGTGTTGACAATTATTGGACACGCGCAAATGCTTGCGCACCGGGCAGCGACTGTGACGGTGACGGCATTCCTGACGGAGTTCGCAGAATTGACTTGGAGCCCTGCGATACCGACACATTGCTCTATTTCTACGGACGCAGTTACCAGTGCATTGAAAACAAGTGGGTGTACCTGCCGCCTCCGGGCCCGGACAGCACCTATTCCCAGGCACGTAACGTCTCGGTACTGCCCCGCCAGGGAATGGCCGTAACCCCGCGTGTCGTGATAGTAAAGAATGCCGACGGAACCGTTTCTATCCGCGATGACGGTTACTACGTCACAAACAACTTCGTTATCAAAGATGTTTACACAGAACTTTCTGGTGATACCATCATCGTAGACGTCATCTACCCTGACGGAGCAAACCTACACTCCTACCAGATTAGCGCGCTCACGTTTACCGTCAGCAAGGAATACACAAACGTCAAATACCTGAGGTACAAAGACGACGATCGTGTAAAGCCTTTGTTCGAGGAAGACGAATTGCTCCCCTGCGCAAGCAGTTCTACTTGCCAGGAGTGCGGAGAAGGCCTCGATTGTTAATCCGCTTTTCTCTTAAAGCGAACCGACAACTCGTTTAGCATCGGCCATGGCGCGGACCACAAGGGACGCGCCATTTGCGCAGTCACCGACTGCGTAAATGTGGCGAGCCGGGTCCGGAATGATCGCGGTACGCGGCGTAAGTTGCAGGCCCAAATCGTTCACGATGCCTTCTGCCGGGACCCCGGTGAAGCCCATGGCGAGCACCACCAAGTCGGTATCGATGACTTCGGTAGAATTCGGAACTTCATTCGGCTTGAGCGGGCGGCCCTGCGGGGACATTTCCCATTCCACGCGGACAGCTTCGACACCGGCGACGCGGCCATCTTTCACGATAAACTGCTTGGAAGACACGTTCCAGCGGCGTTCGCCACCTTCGTGCTGGGCGTAGCTGGTACGCAGCATGTACGGCCAATCCGGCCACGGAGTGGACGGAGAACGTTCCTCGGGCGGCTTGGGCATGAATTCCACCTGGAGCACGCTTTCGCAGCCTTCGCGGATAGCCTTACCGACGCAGTCGTTACCCGTATCGCCACCGCCAATCACCAGAACCTTGCGGCCCTTGGCGCTGAACTTTTCAGGATTCGTTTCGCCGGGCTTGTTTGCGCCGTGCAAGAAGTCGAGCGCGAGGAAGATTCCTTCGGCTTCGCGGCCCGGGATTTTCAAGTCGCGGGCATTCGGCGTACCGATAGCGAGGAAGACTTCGTCAAAATTCTTGTGGATGTATTCGGCAGAGATGTCCTTGCCGATTTCGGTGCTGCAGACAAACTTGATGCCCGCTTCTTCAAGGAGTTTGACGCGACGATCGATGACCGACTTGTCGAGTTTCCAGTTCGGAATGCCGTAGCGTAAAAGACCGCCCACCTTTTCACGTTTTTCGTAAACGGTAACGGCGTAGCCCTTGCGGCGGAGCGCTTCGGCAGCAAAGAGACCTGCAGGACCCGAGCCGATAACTGCAGCGGTTTTACCATTCCATTCTGCAGTAGGGAGCGTTACGCGGCCTTCTTCGAAGGCTGTTTCAATGATATACTTTTCAATCTGGCGAACCATGACGGGGTCGTTATGCACATTGCCCGTACAAGCGGATTCGCAAAGGGCGGGGCAAACGCGGCCCGTAAATTCAGGGAAGAACGCTGTCTTGCTGATGATGTTGTAAGCGCGTTCGGCATTCCCTGCTGCGACAGCCGCATTGAATTCGGGCACCAGGTTACCCAGCGGGCAACCCGCACCGTGACAGAACGGAATGCCACACGTATGGCAGCGTGAACCCTGCTGCACGATTTCCAGTGAAGTCAAGCGACGTTCGACTTCATTATTGTCCTTAATTCGCTCTTCGACAGGGCGGTAAACATCTGCGATTCTTTTAATTTCTTCCATATATACCTCAGCCCTTCTTTGCCAATGCGTTACGATAGTCGACCGGGAAGATCTTTACGAACTTCGGACGTTCGCTGTTCCAGTTTTCAAGGATGCGCTTACCCTTTTCGCTACCCGTTGCCTGAACGTGCTGTTCAATAAAGTCAATGAGTTCGCGTTCGCTGTCGGTACCGGCAAGCACGCTTTCAAGGTCCACAGAGCCCACATTGCAGCTCAGGTCGAAGTGACCCGTTTCGTCGTACACGTAAGCAAAGCCACCCGTCATACCTGCGGCGAAGTTCACGCCTACGCGACCGAGCACGACCACGCGGCCACCCGTCATGTATTCGCAGCCGTGGTCGCCCACGCCTTCGCTTACCAGGAGCATACCGGAGTTACGGATACCGAAGCGTTCGCCAGCGAGACCGTTGATGAACACCTTACCGCTAGTACCACCGTAACCGATGACGTTACCGGCAATGACGTTGTCTTCGGCCTTGAAGGTAGCGTTGTGCGGCGGACGCACGATAATCTTACCACCCGAAAGGCCCTTGCCCATAAAGTCGTTGGCTTCGCCTTCCAAATCGAGCGTGACGCCCGGAGCGAGGAAGGCACCGAAGCTCTGGCCCGCGACCCCCTGAAGGTGAATGCGGATGGTATCTTCGGGGAGGCCCTTCACGCCAAAGTGTTCGTCCACTTCGCCGGAAAGTTCCGTACCCACCGTACGGTCGGTGTTGTGCACCACCGTGCAGAGTTCCACGGCAGTACCCTTTTCGAGGGTTTCCTTGACAAACGGCAAGAGTTCGCGGCGGTCGAAGTTGACCAATTCTTCCTTGACGTAACTCTTGTCGAAGGACTTGACGCCACCCTTGACTGTTTCGAAAATCTTGGAGAAGTCGAGGTTCTTTGCCTTGTAGAAGGCGATGGCGGAATCCTTTTCGAGAAGGTCGCTGCGACCGCAGGCTTCTTCGAGAGAGCGGAGACCGAGGCTTGCGAGGATTTCGCGGACTTCGTCGGCGATGAAGAACAGGAAGTTTTCAACGTATTCCGGCTTGCCAGCGAAGCGCTTGCGGAAGTCGGCATCCTGCGTTGCAATACCCATGGGGCACTGGTTCGTATGGCACTTGCGGTCCATCACGCAACCAAGGCTAACGAGAAGGTTCGTAGCAAAGCCGAATTCTTCGGCACCGAGAAGTGCTGCCACCACAATGTCGCGGCCCGTCTTGAGCTGGCCATCGACCTGGAGCTTGATACGACCGCGCAAATCGTTGAGCACTAAGGTTTGTTCCGCTTCGGCAATACCGAGTTCCCACGGAAGGCCGGCATGCTTAATAGAGGTGAGCGGAGATGCACCCGTACCGCCATCGTGGCCAGAAATCAGCACCACGTCGGCATGAGCCTTGGCAACACCAGCGGCAACCGTACCCACACCCACTTCGGACACGAGCTTCACAGAAACACGAGCCTTCGGGTTGGAGTTACGCAGGTCGTAAATGAGCTGGGCCAAGTCTTCGATAGAGTAAATATCGTGATGCGGCGGAGGAGAAATCAGCGACACATTCGGCGTACTGTGACGGATGCGGGCCACGAATTCGTTCACCTTGTGGGCCGGCAGCTGGCCTCCTTCACCGGGCTTTGCACCCTGAGCCATCTTGATCTGCAAATCCTTGGCGTGGCGCAGGTAGTCGATTGTAACACCAAAGCGGCCCGAAGCAATCTGACGAATAGCAGAGCTACGAATGTCACCGTTAGGAGCCGGAGTATCGCGATCCGGGTCTTCGCCACCTTCACCGCAGTTGCTCATGGCACCGATGCGGTTCATGGCGATAGCGATGGTTTCGTGTGCTTCGGGGCTCAAGGAGCCAAGACTCATGGCGCCTGCCACAAAGTGCTTGACAATGGATTCACGGCTTTCGACTTCGGAAATATCGATCGGAGTCGCTTCCTTGAACTTGAACAAGCCGCGGAGCGTTGCCTGACGTTCAGACTGGTCGTTAATGAGCTTGCTGTAAACCTTGAACTTTTCGTAGTCGCCGCCCTGAACGGCCTGACGGAAGGCTGCCAAGGACTGCGGAGTCCACAAGTGCTTTTCGCCTTCTTTGCGGTAAGCGTACTGGCCACCGGACTGAAGAACCTTGCTTGCGTCGGCAAAGGCAATCTTCTGGCGTTCGCCCACTTCGGTAGCGATTTCTTCGAGACCGATACCTTCGATGCGGCTTGCGGTACCCGGCAAGAACTTTTCGACGAGCTCCTTGTTCAGGCCGACCGCTTCGAAAATCTGGGCGCTGCGGTAGCTACGGAGGGTAGAAATACCCATCTTCGACATAATCTTGAGGAGACCCTTATCGACAGCCTTCACGTAGTTGGCGGCAGCCGTCACCGGATCGACATCGAGGTCGCCGTTGTGGCACATGTTGGTAATGCTCTGGAAGGCCAGATACGGGTTGATGACCGTGGCACCGAAACCGAGCAACAGGGCAAAGTGCATGACTTCGCGGACTTCGCCGGACTGCACCACCAGACCGATTTCAGGACGCACGCCGGCTTCCACAAGGGCGCGGTTCACGCTGGCCGTGGCAAGTAGCGACGGAATAGGCACGTAGCCCCAATCGATGTTCTTATCGGTCAGAACGATGATATCGAAGCCCTCGTTCACGGCACGCACGGCATCGCCAGCGAGGTTCTGCAAGGCGGCTTCCAGGACTTCCCCATTGCCACCGAGCGGGAACTGCATCTTGAGTTCCTTGGCCTTGAAAGCCTTATCGCCAATGTTTTCAAAGCGGCGGATTTCGTCTTCGGTCACGATCGGGCGCGGAATCTTGATGAGGTGCGCCTGTTCCGGAGTTTCTTCGAGGATGTTGCCGTGGTTACCGATGTAAGTCGTAAGGCTCATCACCAATTCTTCACGAATCGGGTCAATCGGCGGGTTCGTCACCTGAGCGAACAGCTGCTTGAAGTAGTTGAACAGCGGCTGCGGCTTGTCAGAGAGCACGGCGAGAGCGGCGTCGTTACCCATAGAACCAATCGGTTCTGCACCGTTCTTGGCCATGGGCTGCAAAATAATGGAGAGGTCTTCGGCAGAGTAACCGAAGCGCTTCTGCTGCACCAGAATATCGTCAGGAACGTCGGCCGGGTTAATTTCGCTAAAGAGGCCACGAACGCTCATCTTGTTTTCGGCGACCCAGCGGCGGTACGGCTTGCTACGGGCCACGTAAGCCTTCATTTCGGCGTTCTTCAAGATGTGGTGATTTTCGAGGTCGAGGTAGATGATTTCACCGGGTTTGAGGCGGCCCTTTTCTTCGACTTCGTCATCCTGCAGGTCGAGCACGCCCGTTTCAGAGGCCATCACGAAGAGACCGTCTTTACATAAAGTGTAACGTGCCGGACGAAGACCGTTACGGTCGAGGATTGCACCGGCGTTCACACCGTCAGAGAAAGCGACGGCAGCAGGGCCGTCCCACGGTTCCATCAGCATGGATTCGTATTCAAAGAAGCCACGCACGTCGCGGCCGAGATAATGCTTCTGGCCCCAAGCCTGCGGCAGGAGCATCATCATCGCATGCGGGAGGCTACGGCCCGCTGCGACGAGAAGCTCAAACATGTTATCAAGGCTAGCAGAGTCGCTCTGGCCCGGCATAATGAGCGGCAAGAGCTTCGGCAAATCTTCACCGATGACATCGCTCTTCAGGAGCGGTTCGCGGGCGCGAAGGCTGTTCAGGTTACCGCGCAGGGTGTTGATTTCACCATTGTGAGCGAGGTAGCGGAACGGATGAGCCAGCGGCCAAGTCGGGAACGTGTTGGTAGAATAACGCTGGTGAACGAGAGCCAAGGGGCTTTCGAAATCGAGGTCGTTCAGGTCCTTATAGAAGCCTTCGATCTGGCTTGCAAGCAACAGGCCCTTGTACACAATGCTCTTGCGGCTGCAGCTGCAAACATACACGCCCTTGCAGGTCTTTTCGACCAGGCGGCGCACCACGTAAAGCTTGATATCGAATTCTTCGTTGGTCTTGAACTTGGAGCCGTCAAAGAACACCTGGCGAATGTGCGGCAGGGTTTCGCGAGCCGTGTGACCGATTGTAGCGGGGTTCACCGGAACTTCGCGGAACTGGATGACATCGACACCTTCGGATTCGGCAACGTGCTTGATTTCGGCATCCAAAGCATCGGCGGCAAGCGTATTTTCGACAAAGTACATGGCCACGCCGTAACGGGCCGGAAGACTCGGATAGAGCTTGCGGAAGAACTTATGCGGCATAGAAAGCAAAAGGCCAGCGCCGTCACCCGTTTCAGGGTCGCCACCAGCCGCACCGCGGTGCATGAGCCTTTTCAAGACCGTAATACCCTGCAACACAATCTGGTGCGAGGCAACATTATTAATATTGGCAACTAGGCCGACACCGCAGGCGTCGTGTTCGTTGGCCGGATCGTAAAGTGCTTGAGCGTTCATAAATAATCCTTGTTTTTACTTTTTTGCGCTCCGTATTTGCAAAATCCGTGCCAAACAGACAAAACACCCGCCAATTATTGAAAAAGCGGTCAAAAATGTAAAATGAAAGCCGAATCCTAAAATTCAGCCAAATTTTCAATTTCAAAATTTGTAAAGAATCGTAGCTATTTTACAAATCTTGTAACAAACAAAGGGAGATGCCTCTCCCTCACTCCAGCCTTGCCCAAAATCATCAAAGCAACTGATACACGTCACAAACGTCCTAGGGCAAGTCTGCCGTTACCCTCTCGCCTAGGGGGCCACCCCCCCCTAAGACCCCCAATATTTATTCGAACACTTTCTTCTTGCGTTGGTCACGACCGATAAACACGAGGCTCACAACCACACCGGCAAGCAGTGCCACCGAGGTGAAAATCCATGCGGTAGAATGCCCGCAGGTCACCTGGAAGAACAGCACCGAGAGACTCCAGCCGATGACCGTCTGGAGCACCATCATGAGCGTTCCGTAAAAGCGTCCGAGTTCGCGGAAGGCGGTTCCCATGGCGGCAAGGCACGGCACATAGAGCAATATAAACAGCAGGTAGGCCAGCACCTGGAAGCGACCGAGGTTGAAATGCGCCTGCATCGTCTTGTACGCTCCTTCGTTCCCGGCACTTTCGGATTCATCAATCGCGTCCTTGACGCCCAGCGGGTTCGCAATGGAGGTAAAGACTTCCACTAAGTTCGCCGGGATGCTCACCAGAGCTTCTTTTACAGTGGATTTGAGGCTAAAGCCATCATCTGCAGCGGGCTCTGCAGCAGCCTCAGTCGCGCCGACCTCCCCCGCCGCATCACCCGTGCCCTCGATGGCGTACAGCGAGTTGAGCGTACCGACAATCGCTTCCTTCGCGAAAAGTCCCGTAAAGAGCGCCACCGAAGCGGGCCAATTGTCGCGTTCAACACCGAAGGGTTCGAACACGGGCGTAATCACCGTACCCACGGCGCTCAGCACCGACTTTTCGTTGTTGTCGTTGCCGAAACTTCCGTCAGTACCGACGGAACCCATAAAGCCGAGCACCGTCACCATGATGAGCACGACCTTGCCCGCGCGGAAAACGAATTCCTTGAGGCGGAGCCATGCATGGCGGAAAAGGTTACGCGCCTTGGGCAAATGGTAAGGCGGCAGTTCCATGATAAACGTCGATTCCTTGCCCATGAAAACCGTATGGCGCAAAAGCAGGCCGTAAATCAACGCAATCACAATGCCCGTCAAGTAAATTCCGAACACGAGCGTCCCTGCGCTTTCGCCGAAGAACGCCGCGCCAAACAGCGCATACACCGGGAGGCGCGCGCCGCAGCTCATAAACGGCACCAGAAACAACGTAAGGAACCTTTCGCGCTTGTTTTCGAGCGTACGCGTGCCCATGAGCGCCGGCACCGAGCAGCCAAAGCCCACGATCATCGGCACAAAGGCCTTGCCCGGGAGCCCGAGGAACCGCATAAAGCGATCCGCCACGAATGCCGCACGCGACATGTAGCCGGAATCTTCGAGGAACGAAAGGCAAAGGAACATGAAGAAAATGACCGGAATGAACGTCGATACCGTCTGGATACCCGTACCGATGCCGTTCGCCAACAGCGCCACGACAACGCCTGGCGCGCCAACCTTCGTCAGGAGTTCCGTCATGCCGTCCACGAAAATTCCACCGAACAGGATGTCGAAGAAATCGATAAACGCGCTGCCGACCTTCACCGCAAACCAGAACACCAGATACATGGCAACGAGGAAAAGCGGAATTCCCAGAATGCGGTTCAGGAACAGTTTGTCGAGTTTGTCGGTCCGCGTGCGCTTGGTAGTATTGTCGCGGATGACCGCCTTCGCGATATCGCGGGCATAGGAGTAACGGGAATCAGCCAGCGCAAATTCCACCTCTTCGCCCAAGTCTTCTTCAATCTTGTCGTGCGGGATTTCGACACCGAGCTCGTCGGCAAGTTCCAGCACTCGCCCGCTATGCTCCAGGTACTGCACCGCCGTCCAGCGCGGGCTTGCGCCAAGTTTGTCGGCTACGGGCTTGAGCGGCACCGCAATTTCTTCAATCAGTTTTTCCAGGACTTCGGAATGCTTGACCGCCTTCGGGAGCGGGAGTTCGCGGCTATTGTGCAGCAGCTTGTGCAAGTCGTTCACGAATCCTTCGCAGCTCTTGGGCGAAACCGCCGTGAGGCCAATCGCCGTCACGCCGAGGATTTCTTCGAGCTTGTGCAGATCCACATGGATGCCGCGACTCGCCGCGATGTCCATCATGTTCACCGCCAAGACCATCGGCACGCCCTTTTCCATCAGCTGGCTCGTGAGGAACAGGTTGCGCTCCAGGTTCGTCGCATCCAAGATGTTCACGACCAAGTCCGCCTCGCCCTTGAGCAGGTAATCGAGGGCGGCACGCTCGTCTTCGGAGTTTGCAAACAGTGCGTAAATACCCGGCAAGTCCACCACGCGAATCGTGTGGTTGTCGAGCTTAAACTGGCCTTCCTTCTTTTCGACAGTCACGCCAGGCCAGTTGCCCACAATCTGGTTCGAGCCGGTAAGCGAGTTAAAGAGCGCCGTCTTTCCGCAGTTCGGGTTGCCCGCAATCGCAATCGTGAAAACTTCTTTCTCGATAGGCATCAGACTCTCCTCAACTTGAGCACGTTGGCTTCTTGCTTGCGGAGCGAAAGCCTGTACGAAAGCACGCTCACCTCGACCGGGTCGCCGAGCGGTGCCACCTGCAAAACCTGCAATACCACACCGCGCACAAGCCCCATCGACAAAAGTTTGGACTTGTACTGAGAATCACCCGTGTTGTATCCAATAATTTCGGCCTTGTCGCCTTTTTTTAGTTCCGAAAACTTCGGTTCGTTATTCATACACCAACGATTTACTTTTTCGTAGATTTAGCGGCAGTCTTCGACTTTTTTGCCGTCGCACCCGTACTAGGGGAATTCACAAAATCCTCGATCCTCTCGAGAGTTTCCGCCGAAAGAATGTGTTCCATGCAGCAGGCGTCCTTGTCAGCAATCGCCTCGGAGATACCGAGCTTGATCAAGAAACTCTTCAGCAGAATGTGACGGTTCAGAATCTGGGACGCCACGAGCGCGCCTTCCGAGGTGAGTTCGATACCGCTGTACGGCTCCTGCGTCACAAGGCCCAGCTTCTTGAGTTCGATTACCGCCTTGGCAACCGACGGCATCTTGACCTTGAGCGCCGCCGCAATGTCTCGGACACGGGCAATCCCGTTCGCAAGGCGCAGCATGTGCACCATTTCCAAGTAGTCTTCAAGGCTCTGACTTAACTTTACTTGTTCCATAGGACGGCTCCGATTAGACGAAAAACACACCTTATATATTAGTCAACGCTAAATTTAGAAAGCCTCGGCTAATTAGTAAAGGCTAAACTGCGGAAAATGGGGGTAAAAAGGGGCGTTACCCGGCTCGTCCCTCGCCGGGTCGGGCTATACTCGCTTCGCTCACCGAGCCTATAGTCTCGGCCCCAAGGGGTCACTATCCCTAACGCGGAACGCGAATTAACAATTCATTCTATTTCAGCAGACGCACTAATCTAAACTATAACGACATCAAGGACCTAGAGAAAATCTCGACACACTGATGAGCAATTTAATCACCGATTACCCCTGCGAGTTCTTCTTTTTTGCCCTGTATGCGACCTTGCGTTCGCCAACGCAGTTCAAGGCAAGCGCTTTGTTCATGTAGTTCGCGCGTTCTAGTTCTATTGCGTTGCGCAGAGTCCTTGTAAGAAAATCGTTAGGACTTGAGCCAGCTTCGGCCGCCAACTTTCGTACTGTTTCTTGCAAGTCGTAAGGAACCTGGACAATCATGCTCTTCATCGGAGTTATGTGCAGTTCGCCGCCGACGGCCTCCGACATCTTCAGCAACTGCTTGTACGAAGGATTCGTTTTCAAGGATGCAATACGCGAGATAGCGCTTTGCGTCGTGCCCATCTTGTCGGCGACATCTTGCTGCGTGAGCCCCAAGGAATCTTTCAGGAAATCAAAATCCGTCAGGAAGGCCGACAGCGCCTCGTATGTCTTGGAGTACAAATCCAAACCTTCGTCTTCTTTTTCGAGCGAAGACATAAAGTCGATAACTTGATTCTTTTTCATTGCATAACTCCCTGTTTGACAAGTTCTCTGTATTGCTTCAGTTTTGCAAATGCTGTCCCGAGTTTCATCGGTTCCTTTTTGTGTTTCAATTCCGCGCATAACAAAATGAGCGTGCTGATTTCGTTTATTGCCATGCAGAAATATATTCTAAAAACTCCGCCTTTCGCCTGCTTTGGAATTCGCATCTCGTACAAGCCGTCATATTCCTTCGGAAACTTGTAAATTTGTTCATTCAGCAAAAAAGGCGACAAATCCATAACAGTCGAAAGGACCTTCAGAAAACTCTTGACCCGTAGATACAAATCCAGACGATGCCTTGACAGATCCTTTATTTCTTTGCCGACATCTCCTGTTTCGTCTTTGGGGTCTGCTTTTTCTGCCTCAAAAAATTGCACATTCGGAAAGAACTTGAACTTCATATACTAAATATAGCATATTTGCTATATTTAGTCAATAATTTTTTTTTTTATTTTCTAATAAGGAATTAGTTCTGCAAGTTCGCTTTGCACAGCGGGGATGCTTGCGTAGTTCAGCTGTTCTAATTCTTAATCAATCCTGCTAGTTCACTTTGTGCCGCGGGATTGTTCGCGTAATTCCGCATGACGGATTTCATATCGAGGAGGATGCAGTGGATTTTGTGGTAAGGCCTTTTGCAGTCTTTCCAATCGCCGTAAATGTAGCCAGCGCGCTTCATTTGGAAGATCGCAGAGCTCGCCAAAGTGCCTTCAGCTTCCGCGCAATATGGCATAATGAAGGCGTTGTAAATGCTTAAAGTGTCATCCTGAGCGAAGTGTAACGAAGTCGAAGGATTTTCCTCCATCTTTTCCACATATTCCGCATAAGCTATCTGCTTACACACGGATTCGGCCCCCGGCAAATGCGAATTGAAACCAGTCAAGCCGTATTTGTAGTACTTTGAATCAAGGATATACACACCCTCCCCCACAACCATTATCGTATCTGGTCGGAGTGTGGAACGTTTCGGGTCGTTCAGAACTATTTCCTCTTCGGATTCATCAAGTTTTTCATCGCGGCGTCCGTCATTCCACCGTAAATGCGGATTGAATTTATCCTTGGCAACTCCCTGCGGCAACTTCCCGAAAATTCTATCAACCATCGCTTCCCACACAGGGGCGAAGGTGTTTACGCCAAACAACGGCTCGTTTTCACTACCATCTTCGCCACGATTTTCCTCGTTTCCCAAATAACGGACCATCTTTAGCATGGCATGGAAAAGTTCCAAATGTTTGTCATTGAATGTTGCCGCAATTTTATCCTGAATTACTTCTGCAAACAATTCGTAATCAAACAAAAGTTCCGATTCTTCGACTTCATTTTCTAAAATGCCGTATAGCGAACCAATCAGCCGAGCAGATTCTTTAACGCAAAACTTGTGGACGAGCGTAATCAAGTTGTCTTCACGGTAACTCGTCTTGCGCGTAATCAAGTTCAGATATACAACCTGATCGTGACCTTCTTCGTCTTTGACGACCTGCGGCTTAATTCTTTTAATTGTTCGCGGCCAGCTGATTTTGCCGGAGAAACCCTTCTTGTAAATCGTTTCGGATTCCACAAAGTAGCCGAAATCGAGATAGTACCGCAATACCGAAAGATACGCGTAGAACGGGAAATCCAGTTGGGATTTTCTCAAGTCTTCTTCGGAGAAATAGCTTTGCAGGGATTTATCGTTCAATACAGCAATAAGTTGGTAGAAATCCCGCTTGCAAATATCTTCAGAAGGCTTAGACGCACGATACCCCATCGGGAAATAGATCTTAGGTTGATTGTCTTCAATCCTTATCCCGACAAACGATTTGTCCTTCTTTTCGTCACTTGAATACCAGGCATCATACACGCAAAAATCCGCAAAAAACGTGAAAGCCTTTTGTGCAGGTTCTGCGATATGTTGAGCAAGAGCTGTCATTTAGGTATTCGCCTGCTTTTGCAACTTTGCCTTATCAACGTCATTCATCTTGAAAATCTTTTCAAAGGACTCAAATCCGACAGACGTTTCAAAAGCGTCTATCAAATCCGAAAGCGAGTTGACTTTGTCGTCCTTGACGAAAATCTCGCCAGACTTATTGCGCTTGAAAACGTCGTCCCACAGATATTTGAGAACCTTTTCCGCGAAGTCTTCTTTCTTGATTTTATCTACACCGTTAATCTTTTCACCGGTGATAAACCAACCGCCCAGACACTTGTCGTCAGCCTTCAAAATAGCCGTCTGTGGCAAGAGAATCTTCTCGTTTATCCATTCACGGAAATCGCCCCAGCAAACGCCGGTGTCGTCAATCTCCGTTTTATATTGGGCGGAATTTTCGTCCAAGACATTCCGAATCATCTTTGACTTGAAGCGACGCTGGAACGCATTATCCATCGTGAACACGTTCTGGTCATTTGTATTCATCGTCGCGTAAATAGAAAGATTCGGCGGCAAGCGCACAGCAGTATTGTTGATAAACTTTATTTCGTTACCGTATGGGACGGAATCGTCGTATTCAATCTTTTCCGGATTATCCGTACTCTTCTGACGAATATACGCGTTCACATCAATGTTTGTAACTCCGTAAGAACTCCAACCCGTATTGTAGATGTTCCCCGAAAGTTCTTCAGGGCCATCTTCCGGGCGTATACGGTCCAGTAACTGGAACATTTCCCCAAAAATAGCGGCCGCATTGCCGCGGTTGATTTCCTCGATAACCAAGAAGAACGGCTCCGCGGGATTGCGATAGGCCCTGCGCACGATTTCCGCAAACGGACCCGGTTTAAAGCGATATTCGACACCGCCGTTGTCCGGCTTCACGTAAGGATAAATCTGCCCCACGAAATCCGCATTGCAGTATTCCGGGTGGAATACGCAACGAACCTTATGATATTCCTTGTCCGTGACGCCGTATTTATCCAATTCGGCGTTGATGACCTTGTTCACTTCGTAGCTCTTGCCGCACCCCGGAACACCGTAGTAGATGGTTTGAGAGGGGATGAAATCAGGAAGTGGCAAAGTCGGCTGAATATTTTCTGATACACTAGAATTGGTTTCAATTTGATTTGTTGAAATTTCTTTTACAGCACTTGCGTCATGACAAACAATGTTGACTTCATTATCTTTCTCGGCACACTCAAAAACCTTTATCGTTTTAGAAATTTCGCCATTATATGTTGTTGGAATGCGATTATCTGTATTATGCTCATTAGCCCATTTTATGATTTCTGCGGGAGAGGCTTTGATTTGCTTAAGTACTTTTGAGTATTTAAATCCAAAATAATGCACTCCAGGGTATCCATTTTCCACCCATTCTTGACGTAAAATTGTTGCCATTTTCTGAATTATTTGCTCGTTATTTAATCCATGAACAAATGATTCGTCAAAAATTGGAAATTCCAAATATTTCTGAAAATCGTATTTTTCTCGCTCTTTGATTTCCCACGAAGCCCAATCAGTCCATTCAGTTTCTGGCAACTTGAGGTTTTTCCACTGCTCTTTATCATAATTAGCATCTGCATCTACACAATAGAAATTTAGGGTATCAAAATGCTCTACAAAAAGACCATAACATGTAAGCCTTGTGTTAAAATGTTTCTGAATTCGTTCAAAAGAATCTGAATTTTTGGTTGATAGTCCAAAACTTGTATGAGGTGAATACTTTATGGAACGTCTTCCAAAATGAAACTTATTCTCGTCCTGAATTTTTGTAAACAAAAGTATGATTGGTATGTCACGAAATGTTTTTACTTCATTTCCACAACGCACAATAATCGTGTCAAACCTACTTGCCAGCTGTATTTCTTGATTTTGCGAACTCTTATAAGATTCGCTCGCCGTTACAAAAAATTTTTGTTTTCCCAAAATACATGACACCTCTGCCAATGGAATGGAATTAAAAAACATTCCCTTTAGAAGGTTCTCATATCCTTCCGCCTTAAAATGATATGGTGGCAGATTTCCATTACCTTCGTGTGACTGACCAAGAGAAGTTTCCCACGAAGGGCATTCTCCATTTTTAGGTGTGAAAATCAATGATCCCTGATCAAGTCTCATAATTGCCTCCAAATGTGAGCGATCAAAATTCCGACGACATTCACATCCCAGCCGTTGCCTGCTCTTTTAGACAACTGCGAATACGATTGTCCGTCAAAGTTGATTTCGCATTTCTTTTTATCGCGAGATATGTCAAACCCCATTAAACGGAATTGCTCATGAACAGACATTTTCCTAACGATTTCTTTGCCCTTGTTTTTTCCAGTTTTCTTAGGAGGTTCGATAACACGAAGACTATTATGTTCTGGTTGTGTAATCGTTATGCTGTATCCATCTGTCTTAATCTTCTTGTTATATACGTCAAAACATAATGGCGTTTTCACAACGAAAGAATCAATGTTGTGCTTAACCTTCAAGTGAGCAATTTGTTCATCAGACAAATAAAGTGTCTTGTCAGGGGCATCATCTAAAAAATCTGCCATTTTCACCTTGCTTTGAATTTTGTCTGGTTTAAGATTGAAGTTTTCCGGTAATCCACCTAATCGAGCGAACATCCAAAGGCGCTCTCTATTTTGCGGAACCCCATAATCCTTCGAGTTCAGAACAACTTTCGCTAAAGTGTTTTCCTCTGTCGTACCATATCCCATTTCAATCAGGTCTTTTACAAGTTGATCATGGACGGGCTTAAATTTTCCAGAAGTAAAACCTTTAACATTCTCCAAAAGGATATACTTCGGCTTTTTTACTCGACATATTCGAATGATGTGTCCAAGCATTGCTCCTCGACCATAGGGATCTTCTGTCCCCATTTGCATTCCTGCGGAAGAGAATGGCTGGCAAGGAAAACCGCCTGTAAACAAATCAAAATCAGGCAATTCATTAGGGTCAATCTGTGTGATGTCGCCCCAATTCTTTATAGGATTTCCTTTCTCGTCTCGATGATTTGCGTCAAAGAGTTTTGAAGCGTATTTATCGAACTCTGAATAACCAACAACAGTGTAATCAAAATTCGTCAAAGCTTTTTTTGCTCTTTTCAATCCAAAGGATGCTCCGCCATAACCAGCAAAGCCTTCAAAAACCCTGATTACATTCTTCTTCTGTCGAGTCTGGGCCATATCGCTCCATTTTGAAAGTGAACGAGTTCACTCTCGCGGGAGCGGTTCTGGCCGATTCGCTTAGCCGGGGTGCAGGCAAAAAAAACGGCGGGGAGCCGACTCACTCCTCGCCTAAAAGCGCGACATTTTCAAAAGAATACAATACACCCGCAAAAACCCGAGCGGATACACTACGCCCCGGGTACACTACGCCCATGCAACCCACGGGCGACGGCGAGTCATTGTCTTATTCTCGTATTCGTGAAAGTGTCTAGTTTCCAGATGAAGAACAAGAGCGATACTCAACGAGCGTTCACCCTCGTTCTTGCAGACACATCCAAGCTTTTTCTGGATATAAAAAAGGCGTGGAGTTGAATGCACCTATCATCTGGAGGCCTAGACTGCCCGAATACAACAAGCGCAAACAACTCACGCCCCATAATAGCCGTTTGCCTACAGGCAGATTTATCAAATATGCATGTACCAAAACGATGCGGCAGGCTTGCGCCGGTCGCAGACGTGAGCGTTCGCCTTATTCTCCGTATTCATGAAAGTGTCTAGTTTCCAGATGGAGAACAAGAGCAAAAACTCTATTTTCATCCAAAATATAAATTATTCCGGTGTCAAAAGATGTCGCCACGCCCGGAAGGCAAGAAAAAAGCGTAAAAATGCAGAATTCAACCGCCTGCAGGGGTCGATTTTCCTCGAAATTGTCAAAATTTCCGCAAAATTCGCCAATTGTCATAATATGACATTTAAGGAATGTATATTTGCGTCGAGAACACTTTTCCCCGCCTTTTTTGCTTGTAGGCGGATTGGAGTAGAAGATGAATGAAGTTGAAAGCAAAATTCTTGTGTTGAGAGATCAGCGAGTTATCCTTGATTGCGATTAGTTAATGTTGCCGAGAAAAAGGAGGTGGTCAAAAATTTTGACCACCTTGCCAAGCTAAAATACAGTCCTGTTAATCCAACAGCCTTTACTGAACGCGGTCTCTACATGCTTGCGACAATTTTGAAAGGGCGAGTCGCAACGCAAACAACTATCAACATCATCAATACATTCGTAGAAATTCGCGAGTTGTCTCGTGCCATTGCTCGCGTTCCTGAAGTTGTTGATGAAAATGAAAAGAAGTCTTTGTTGAAAAGAAGCGGCGAAATCATTTCTAATGTCCTCGCCTCGGATTCTACAAGTTTGGAAAGCGAAATGGAAATAGAATTGAATTTGGCGATGGTCAAGATAAGGCACAAAATAAAGAAAAAGTCAAATTGAATCAGAATGGCAAAAGGTGACAAAAAGGGAGTTTCCTTGCCTTTTTTACTCAGCTTTTTTATACCACAGGAAAACTTGGAATCACAAAATGTGATTTCAAGTTGGGGCGGCGACAGGTTTATGCCCTATGTTTTTACGGAACAGGGATTTGCCATGCTTTCATCCGTTCTGAAAAGTTTGATGCACTCACGCGCACTCTACATAAATCAAATCGATTCGGCCCTTGATAACGCGGTCCATTTTGATTTTCCAGCCGTTCGATTCCAAGAAGGCCTTGTATTCCTTTTCGGTCCATTCGTGGGCAAAGCGGATGCCCACGAGGCTCAGGAATTTTTGCCACAGGTTCTTCTTGCCGCCTTCGCGGAAAAAGAAGTTCGGGGCAATCAGCAAGCCGCCATCCTTTAAGACTCGGCGAATTTCTTCAAGCGCCTTTTCAGGATTCGGAATAATATGGAGCGCATTCGCGATGACTACAACGTCAAAGAAATTATCCTCAAATCGTAACGACGTCGCATCAGCCACTTCGAAACTCAAGTTATCTGGATTCTTCGCCTTGAGTGCGGTTTCAATCATCTTCGGCGCAAAATCCGTTGCCACCACGGACTTTGCGGCAGGCGCAATATGCCGCGCAATCATCCCGGGACCAGTTGCAAGTTCAAGCACAATCTTGCCCTTGGCAACTTCGCCGATACGCGCATACAGATAATCGTAGATATTCTTCTGCGTGCGCATCGAAAATTCATAAACCGGTGCGAAGAAATTCCAAATATTCATATTTCAAAGATAATTACAAAAAGGTTCAACGACCATTGATATTATACATTCAGCATAGCATCAATCAATTTTTCCTGATTGCCTTGCAGCAGATACTGTTCCGCGATTTTTCCATGTTCCATGCGAATGACGGACTGGCAACAGTTTAGAATGAATTCGGGATCATGCGTAATCACAAGAAGCGTTTTTCCGCTTGCGGCAAGTTTCTGGAGAGTCGCCGAAACCGCAAGCATTTGCCTATAGTCAAGACCGCTAGTAGGTTCATCAAACACGACAATCTCGCGGCCGCTAGAAACGCCGCTGCCGATAGCGACTCGCTGCTTTTGCCCGCCCGAAAGCGCCATCGGGTGGCAGCTAGCGTAATCTTTCAGGTTAAGCCGTTCAAGGATTTCTAGGGCAGCGTTTTCATCTTGCGGATTCATGCCCAGCAAGATTTCGTCAAGGACGCTTTCTGTAAACAGCTGGTGGTTTACATCTTGCATAATCAAGTAAGCACCGTACTTGCGAGTCTTGCGTTTTTGTCGCCAGGTTCCGCGGAGCTCGCACAGCACTTGGGCTAGCGTCGATTTTCCGGCACCATTATGCCCGATAATGGCTGTGATTTGATTACGCGGGAGTGAAAGCTCCGAAATGTCTAAAACCGGGAATTTGCGATTGTAGGCGAAATGGAGGTCTTTGAAGACCAATGACTCTTTAAGAGTTCGCTTCGCAGGCTCCTTCGAACTTTCCGGCCCTTCGGCAAGCTCAGGGACCTTATTTTTAAGTTGTTCTAAATTCATACAGCGCAGGCCGAGGCTTGCCGCATATTCCGGGCCTTTCGCTTCGAGTTCCGCAGGAGTCCATTCGTGCGCAATACAGCCATCTTTTACATAGCAAATCCGGTCTGCAATGTCTCGCAGGTAATGGATGCGGTGCTCCACGATAATGACGGTCTTGCCGCGAGATTTCCAGAACTTGATGATTCCGGCGAGGTCTGCGACTGTTTTCAAGTCAAGATTAGCCGAGGGCTCGTCGAGAACGAAAATTTCCGGATCGGTCGCAGAGACCGAGGCGCAGGCGATTTTCTGCTTTTCGCCACCGGAAAGGTGGAAGATGTTTCGACCCGCCAAATGTTCTATGTGGAATTCCTTCACGACGCGATTCACGCGTTCCCGGATTTCTTCCGGATCCATTCCCAAGTTTTCACAGCCGAAGGCGATTTCACTGTCGGTATCGATGTTGAAAAACTGCGAACGCGGATTTTGGAAAACGGAACCTACGTGCCTTGAAATTTCTGCAAGCGTCATGTCGGCGGTATTCTTGTCGTCAAGCAATACGTCACCCGCCATCGTTCCCGATTGATAAAGCGGAATAAGACCGTTAATCAGTTTGGAAATGGTCGTCTTGCCGCAACCCGACTCCCCCACAAGCACAACGCATTCGCCAGACTTGATTTCGAAATTCAAGTTTTTAATGACGGCATCGTCAAGGGATTCCGTGTAGGAAAAGGAAACATTTTTTAGCGAGATGTTCATGCGCGGGCCCCTATAAACAGCGCTATTACGGCGCAGCAATATAACGCCACGACAACATCTTGAACATGAAACCCGATTTTGACAATGCAACTGCGTCTCGTTTCTGGCGAAAGTCCGCGCGTCGTCGCCGCCACCGAAAGTTCGTCACCGATTTTTGTGAGCGACACCAGTAGCGGAATAAGTCTGTATTCCAAAATGGCAAGCGGGTTCTTTAATGTCCGCAGGCTGAACAGGCGAATGCCCCGCATGCGCATTGCGTTTCCGATATCGCGGGCTTCATCGAATACGGTCGGGAAAAAGCGAATCATCACCGCCAAGGGAATCGTCACTTTGTTAGGAATATGCATCTTCGACATTCCCGCCATGAACTCGTTCACCTTGGTGGTCGTCATGACATAGTAAAAAATAACGCTTATCGGCATCACATGCGAAACAAGCATCATCGTCGAGACAAACAGCGTGCCCGCCAGCCCGACATCCATCGTTTTTAAATAATCAAAACTGAATGCAGATATTGCGTACAAGAAAGAAAAGAGCAGGGAAAACCGCCATCTTTTTTCAAGCACCAATAAAACTGCCGGCAAAACAACAATCATGGCGCCGTAAATCACTGGCGCGGAAAGAATGACGCTGTTTCCCGCAATCGTTAAGAACAGTTTTGTCCGAGGGTCCAATTTCACCGGGCAAGACCGATCCGTTCAAAATGCTTTTTCATGATGCGGCGGGCCACGAGTCCACCGATAACGGCACCCAAGATGCCGAAGGTGTAAATTCCGACCAGGGGCCAGATACTGTTAGAAAGTTCCGCCAATTTCGCAACGTAACCTTCGTCGCACATGCCACGGGTATATTCTAGATATTCCTCGGTATAAAGCCAAAGCGGAAGCATCATCGAAGAACTCATTAGGCTCAAGACAATGTTTGCCATGTACAAGCCAGCAAAATTTTTCCCTATGATTTTCAGAATTGTTCCCGACAGTAGCCCAACTGCAAGGCTTATCGCAAACATGATAACGCTCTGGCCCATCACCAGCATTGCTCCCCCGAATATGCCGCAAAAAAGCATACAGCACAGGATCGGCCTTTCTATTTTCGAATAGAACAGGAACATGGGAACACTCGTCACAAGCGCAATGCTCGCGGTCGAAAAAACAATAAGGGCGGGAATGTAGCCGATGCTCGACGACATAAAACCAAGCACGATATAAAGCGCCGCAAAAATGCCCACGTTCACTAGGTCACGGACCAAGGTATTCGATGATTTTTTCCCGGTCGATCTTACATTACTCATAAAAGTCTCCAATAGCAAACAAATGCATGCCAAATAGAGTTTTTAGGCGCTTTTTTTTCTACTCCATTTAGACAGAAAAAGGACCGTGGCAAAACGCCACAGTCCCCTTTTTGCGCATTATGCGAGGTAATTAGAAGCTGTACACCGTTTCAAGACCGAAACGCAGAGCATTGTCGTCTTCGTTATCCTGCACGGCAACATCCACCATGCCGAAAGCGGTGATTTCCAGGTTTTCGACCGGAGTGATGTAGACACGGGCACCGACATCGAACGTAGCAGCGGTATCGTCATCATCATCCAAGGTGTGCGTGTGGTATTCTACAGGAATACCGAGCTTGATGAATTCTGCAAGCTTGAAAGCCGGTTCGGCATACACGAAGAAGTATTCCGGAATTTCGCCGTTGTCAAGATCGCTGGCGTCTTCGGTGGCATCGCCCCTATCGATGATGGCATAGAAGGCGGTCGTCTTGATATCGAACATACCCACTTCGAAGGTCGGCTCAACCAAGAAGGCGTGAGCGGTAGAAGTCCAATCCTGGCCTTCCACGACATCGCCGTCGTCACCCAGGTAGTCGGCATGGAAGCCATACACAGCCCTGAAGCCGAAACCACCAAGAGAGAGGCCCGCTTCGACACCGGCATGGAGTTCGTTATGCTGAGTGGTCTGGAAGCTCTTGTAGTCTACATACGGACGCAAGTGCTGACCGGCATAGTCGAATTCGTAAGCGGCGTGGACATCATAAACCTTGGCACCTTCTTCATCGGCCCAGTCGTTATCGCCACGGCCAAAGCCAAAGCCGAGAATAAAGCCTGCCAAGTCGATTTCAAAACCGCGGATATCGTGTTCCTTCATACCAGCAGCATTGTCGGCAGGATCGTCGTAGTCATAGTAGGCAACGAATGCACCTTCCGAGAAGGTCAGATCACCCAGCTTGACGGCGAAGAAATCAGCCGGCTGGTACTGAACGTAAGCACCATTGTAAATGGCACCCGGATCAGTGGTTTCGCCATCGGCTTCGAGGCCCACGAACGCAGACCACTTTTCGTTGAACTTGACTTCAAAATTCAGGTCGAAGGTAGAAGCATAGCTGTGGTTCAGGTCATCTTCTGCCCAGACATTGCCTGTGTAAGCATCGAATTCAACTTCGCCATTGTACTTGACTTCCATCTGGGCTTCCGAAGTGCCTTCGTTCATGCTGGCCTTGAGCATGTCGAGAGCGTTACCGGCAGCGTCAGCCACTTCGCCCGGGTTAGTGTTTTCGGCAGGAGCGGATTCAGCGTTTTTTTCTTCGGCAGGAGCGGCAGCGACAGGAGTTTCCTGTGCCGGAGCGGCGGCAGGGGCTTCCTGTGCAGGGGCAGGAGCAGCCTGTTCAGCGGGGGCTGCGGCAGGAGCTTCAGCAGCAGGGGCTGCAGCGGGTGCTTCGGCAGCAGCGGGGGCAGCTTCCTGAGCAAAAGCCGATACGGCGAAGAAGGAAGCGGCTGCAAGACCGAACAAAAGATTAGACGTCAAACGGTTCTTCATTTTTCTCTCCCTTGACGGATTGATTTTCTGTTTTTGTAACACTCCGTCAGGTTTTTTACAAATAGTGCTACAAAAACGCTTGGCTATCGCCTTCTGTGTGCTATTGTTGCAAAATGCGTGCCAAGATGTTTTAGTTTAGTTTCAAAAATTAGATTAATCTAATTCAAACTTTTTAATTAAGGGCCGGCAGGTTTTGGGCCTACCAGCCCTTAATAGTTCTTGATTCGAAAAGATTAGTCTTCGAATCTCTTTTCCTTGTTGGCCTTCATGCCGAAGAGCTTGAGGAAGATTCCCGTACCCACCAGCGCCACGATGGCAGCGACGATCCACTTGGTATCGCCTCCAACCGGCACCTGATAGAGGAGAACCGCCACAGCCCAAGCAAGAATCGTCTGAACCGTTGCCATTAGGATAGCAAGGCCGAGGCCGATTTCGCGGGCTACGACACCCATTGCAGCAAGGCAAGGCACATAGAGCAAGATAAAGATGAGGAATGCGAACACCTGCCAGTTAAAGCCATCCACCGGGTTACCGTTCTTATCCGGGTTGTGGAAGTAAGAGCGGAGGTTAGCGTAGATGTCGGCGGTTTCGGAAAGGTCGCCTTCTTCGAGAGCACCCATTTCGTCTTCGTTGAGCGTGATGCCAGCAGCAGCGAGCTTTTCGAACACGGCTTCGCGGGTCTTTTCATCCTCTTCTTCTTCGCCGAAGGTAGCGATGGCAGCGAATTCTTCGCAGGTCAGCACCTTGGCATCAGTAATCTTGTCGAGAGTTTCTTTCTTGAGTTCGGCAGCTTCCTGGCCTTCCAATTCACCGGCGGTTCCGAGAATGTCGGTGAGCGAGCCGAAGACTTCAGAGAGATTTGCCGGAATCGAGCCGAGAGCTTCGAGCACGGCACCCTTGATATCGGGAGCGCCACCTTCTTCCTCTTCTTCGGCAGGGCATTCGTCTACACCGGCGATAAGCACCTTTTCTTCTTCAGCCTTTTCTTCAGCAGGTGCTTCGGCAGCTTCTGCAGGAGCAGCGGCACTGTCAGCGACAACAGCGCTATCCGTTGCAGCGGAATCAGCGGCGGCAACTTCAGCAGGTTCAGCAGCAGGTTCTTCAGCCTTCTGCTCTTCAGCAGGAGCTTCCGCATTTTCACCCGCCATGGAATACAGCGAGTTCATAGTACCGATAACGGCTTCCTTAGCCAACAGGCCCGTAAACAGAGACACAGAGGCCGGCCAGTTTTCCTTCTCGACACCAAACGGCTCGAACACCGGCGTAATGGCCTTACCGATGGTAGAAAGCAAGCTGTTTTCGGAGTCACCGTTACCGGCAGTGAATTCAAAACCTGCCGGTTCATCGGCCGGAGCATTTTCGTCCACAGCCTTCTCGACAATACCGAAGCTGTTGAGGAAGCCGAGGATTGCAACGGCAAGCGTAATCACCTTACCGGCGCGCCAGATGTAGTCGCGCAGGCGCTGCCAGCAGTGAATCATCAAGGACTTGAACTTCGGCAAATGATACGGCGGAAGTTCCATCACAAAGTTGCTGGCCTGGCCCTGGAACAGGGACTTCTTCAAGAAGAGACCGTAAGCAACAGCGAAGAGAACGCCAGCGAGGTAAAGCAGGAACACGACCGTGCCCGCCATCTTGCCAAAGAATGCAGCAGCGAACAGCGCATACACAGGAAGGCGAGCGCCGCAGCTCATGAACGGCACCAAGAAGATGGTGAGGAAACGTTCACGCTTGGATTCCAGCACGCGAGAGCCCATAATGCCAGGCACGCCGCAACCAAAGCCCACCATCATCGGCACGAAGGCGCGACCCGGAAGGCCAAGGAATCTCATGAAGCGGTCTGCAACGAAAGCGGCACGAGCCATGTAACCCGAGTCTTCCAAGAACGAAAGGCACAGGAACATGAAGAAGATGACCGGAATGAAGGTCGAAACCGTCTGGATACCGGCACCGATACCGTCGGCGAGAATAGCGGACACAAAACTCGGCGCATGGAGAACATCCGTGAGCACGTAGCCGAGGCCGTCCACAAAAATTGCACCAAACAGTACATCAAAGAAATCAATGAATGCAGAACCGATAGTGACTGCTACCCAGAACACCAAATACATGATGACAAGGAAGATCGGGAGCGCCGCCCAGCGGTTCAAAAGCACAGCATCAAGCTTATCCGAGAAGGTCTTCTTCTCGCGTGCAGCGACAATTGCCTTGCCCGCCACACTGTGCGAAATGGAATAGCGGTTTTCGGCCATCGCAAATTCCGGTTCTTCGCCAAGAATCTTTGTAACGTCGGCCTTGTTAATCTTTACGCCAGCTTCGGCAAACTTGTCGGCATAGCTATTCTGGTTGCCCAAATACATGAGCGAAACCCAACGAGCGTCCGCATCCAAGAGCTTTGCGACGGTCGCCACCTTCGGTTCCAAGACCTTAACGGTTTCTTCAATCTTGTCACCATAAACCATCTGTTTCGGGAGCGGCATCGGAGATGCCAGCACATGGCCCATTTGGCTGATAAAGTTAGTGACGCTCTTTTCGCTCACAGCGGAAAGCGGAATGCACGGCACGCCGTAAACATCAGAAAGTTCATCGAGGTCCAGCTGGATTCCACGATTTTCGGCGATATCCATCATATTGACGGCAATCACCATCGGGATATGCATATCGGCAAGCTGACTCGTGAGGAACAGGTTACGTTCGAGGTTCGTGGCATCAACAATGTTGATAATCAGGCTTGCTTCGCGGCTGAGCAAGTAGTCAACAGCAGCGCGTTCGTCTTCGGCATTTGCGAACAAAGCGTAAGTACCCGGAAGGTCCACCAGGCGAATCTGGCGGTCACCCAGTTCAAAATAACCTTCTTTCTTTTCGACAGTCACGCCGGGCCAGTTACCCACATGCTGACGGGCACCCGTAAGGGCGTTAAAGAGAGCCGTCTTACCGCAGTTCGGGTTACCGGCAATAGCAATCGTCAAAAGTTTTCTAGCAGCCATTATACCCTCCTCAGCTTGAGCACGTTCGCTTCTTCTTTACGGAGCGAGAGTCTATAAGAAAGCACGGCCACTTCGATCGGATCGCCGAGCGGGGCAGCTTGCAAGACTTCGATCTGGACGCCACGCACAAGCCCCATCGAAAGAAGCTTGGACTTGTAGCGAGAATCGCCTTCGTTATAGCCGACGATTTCCACCTTGTCGCCCTTTTTGAGTTCCGAGAACTTGGGCTCGGTACTCCACTTTTTCGTTTGCGACTTTCCGCCGCAACCACAATTACAGCTCATATCATCCTCATATAAAAACGGGAAAACTCTTGAGCGGAGCATTCCTGTTTACTTTGTGTTTTTGACAACCCTTAGTTTTTTCACCGAAGAAACTTTTGCCGAGGCAATCGCATTCGACGGTTTCACAAAATCTTCAATCTTACCGAGCGTTTCTGCCGAAAGAATATGTTCCATACTGCAAGCGTCCTTGTCGGCAATCGCCTCGGACACGCCCAGCTTAATCAGGAAACCCTTCAGAAGAATATGACGGTTCAAAATCATGGCAGCAACGCGCTCTCCCTCTTCGGTGAGTTCCACACCGCTATAGGGTTCCTGCCTTACAAGGCCCATTTTCTTGAGTTCAACCATGGCCTTTGCCACCGACGGCATTTTCACGGCGAGAGCGGCAGCAATGTCTTTGACGCGGGCAAGCCCGTTCGCCAGGCGCAACATGTGCACCATTTCTAAGTAGTCTTCTAAACTTTGAGTCAATTTTGTATGGTCCATTTCAACCAGCCTTATTTAGACGCGGCTAATATAGTTTAATAAATCTAATTAGGCAAGGCTAAAAATATTACCGAATTCGTATTTATTTAGATAAGACTAATTTTATAAGAAAAATTTACATCATTTTCGTCATTTTACCCTTGTTTTTGTAGTTAGATTTATCTAACTTTTAGTTAGACAAGTCTAATTCAGAATGTCGCCATAGCTTTCGGACTCAGGCTTGTTAGGTTGAATCAAAAAATCAATTCCCTCTTTTGTGTCTCTTTGGGAATAAAGGTGCCCCCGCTCAAGTAGCTCTGAGCAGGGGCATTTTTGTTAATTTAAGCCAATTATTTAGGCGGAGGGGGCCCTACACCCGCTTCAACGGCGTCATGCTCTTGGCGCAAATCGCCATGGTCGAGAGGTTGTGCAGCAGGGCCGAGGTCGAGGGGGCCAAGAAGCCGAAGAAACCTGCGGCCAGGAGCGACGTGTTGAAGGCGACGATAAAGCGGTAGTTCGCCTGGATGCGTTCCATGAGCTGCGTACTCAATGTGCGGAGTTCGGCGAGGTCGCGCAGGTCTTCGCTGCGGAGGGTCACGTCGGCGGTTTCGCGGGCAATGTCGCTGGCATCGCTCATGGCGACCGACACGTTCGCGGCGGCAAGGGCGGGAGCATCGTTGATTCCATCGCCCACCATAATCACGCGGCGGCCTTCGGCCTTCATCTTTTCCACATAGCGGTGCTTGTCTTCGGGCAACACCTGCGCAAAGAAGGTGTCAATGCCCAAAAGTTGCGCCGTGCGTTCGGCAGCCTTCTGGCTATCGCCGGTAATCATCGCTACATGCTTGATTCCGCGTTCACGGAGCATGCGAATCGCTTCTGCTGCTTCGTCTCGCGGAGGATCGCTAATGCAAAGCACACCCGCGAGGTTTCCGCCAATGGCCAGGTAAATCACAGAAGCGGCTCCGGCGAGTTTGTCAATCTTTTTCTGTTCCGCCTCGCCCACTGCAATTTTTTCGTCTTCGACTACAAAATGCTTGCTACCGATAACAGCGCGTTCGCCATCGAGAGTCGTCGCAATCCCGTGCGCCACAATGTACTTGACATCGGCGTGTTCTTCTTCGTGGTCGATTCCCCGTTCGGCGGCACCGCGCACAATGGCGCGTGCCTTGCTATGCGGAAAATGCTCCTCGATGCAGGCCGCAATGCGCAGAATTTCTTCTTCGCTGCGATTTCCGAACGGAATCACGCGTTCGAGTTTCGGTTCCGCCTTGGTGAGCGTTCCCGTCTTGTCGAAAACGATGGTGTCTGCAAGCGCGAATTCTTCCAGGTACTTGCCGCCCTTCACGGTCATGTTGCGGTCGGCCGCTTCGCGCAGCGCCGAAATCACCGAAATCGGGGTGGAAAGCTTGATGGCGCAAGAATAGTCCACCATCAGAATCGAGACCGCCTTGGTGATGTTGCGCGTAAACAGGAGTGTGAGCCCGAATCCGATAAAGCTGAACGGCACGATACCATCGGCAAGGCGTTCGGCGCGGCTCTGGATAGAGGCCTTCAGGTCTTCGGAGCGGTCAATGAGTTCGATGATTTTCTGGATCTTGGTATTGCCACTCACGGCACGCACCGACACGACAATCGAGCCTTCGTCTACGATGGTGCCCGCAAAGACGGATTTTCCAACAGTCTTATGAACCGCCTGCGATTCGCCCGTCATGGTCGCTTCGTTCACAAAGGCATCGCCTTCGGCAACGGTTCCATCCACCGGAATCATGCTGCCGGAACGTACATGCACAAGATTGCCCACCTGAACGTCCTGCATGCGTACCTGAACATCGACGCCATCTCGAACGACCCACACCTTGTCCACCTTCACGGCAAGGCTTGCAGTAAGGGCGGTGCGTGTACGCGCCTTGGTGTAATCTTCCAAAAGGCTACTTACGTTCAGCAAGAACATAATGGTTCCCGCCGATTCGTAATTGCGCTGCAGGATGCTCGCTCCGATAGCGGCTCCATCTAACACCTCGACAGAAAGCTTTCCTTCACCAAGGCAATTCAGGCCCTTCGCCACAAACTTGAGGCCCCTGTAAATCAGGTGCACCGTGCGGATAGGAGCCGGAATAAACAACTTGGCCAAGTAACGCCGCGCAATCATGAACGCGAGCTTATTCTTGAAATCAGAATCAAGAGCCTGCAGCTGATATTCGGTATCGGGTTCGATTTCCGGAAGATTTGCAATGTTCAGATTTCGAACGAAATCAATCACCTGTTCACGATAGCCATCTTCGTATTCCAGCAGAATACCGCCGTTTTCCGAATGGACTACCGCTTTCTGGACATAAGGTTCACTCACGCATGCCATGTGGATGCGCGGTTCATGCATTTTCTCAAACGCGTAGGCCCCCGCCCGAAAGCGGATTCGCCCCGGCTGATCGTAAACAATCTTGAATTTCATGGATTACTTCGCTTCTGCTTCTTTCTTTGCGTCGTTGCAGATGTCAGCAGCCTGGTCCTTCATATCCTGGAAGGTAGCCTTGGCGTCGGCAGTAATCTTCATGCCTTCGGCAAGTCCCTTGACGGCATATTCGCGGGTTTTGGGAGCCTTGAGAATCTTCTTGATGATAGCCGGGCCAACGACACCAGCCACCACACACCAGAACTTTTCATTTTTCCATACGGACATAGCTTACTCCTTGTTAATGTTTTTCCACTTTCATTGTCATGCCCGCACAGGCGGGCATCTCCATTTCAAGTGGATTTGTTTGTTACTATAAATCTATCTCTTTTTACTTCAAAAAGCAACTTACATACAAACTAATAAACAGACTTAGAGCCTTAGTCCCATAAGCTTTCCAAGCGACTAACAATGTTGCAAATTTGAAATTTAGTTGACAACTTGCAACTTAGTTAGTAGCGATACAACTTAGTTAGAAAGAACTACCTAAAACTGTATCTAATCTTAGTCGCGAAAGTGCGTCCCGGTTTAGATTCTCCATACTTATCGTAAACGGTTTCGTCCATAAAGTTATCGACTTCAAAGCTCCAAGCGAGTTTGTTTTCCCACACGGAATATTCAATACCTAAATCCTGCGTGAACGATGCATCAATCTTTCTGCTTTGGCGAGAACTGACTTTCCAGCCGTAATAGTATTCATCGGTGTAATTTGCGGCCCACCAGAACTTGACAAAATCGTTCTTGTTGAGTATATCACCCATGTGGAATTCGGCCATATAATTCGTAAAGAACCGCGGAATGTTCGGGATGATTGCATCTTCTAGAATTCCCTGCTTTGCATTATAATCGATATTGCGCAAATCCTGGAAAGTCCAGTTCGTTCCGAGCAACACCCATTCATTCACATCGAGTTTTACGTCGCCTTCGTAGCCCCAGCCGCGAATCGGGTCCATGTTAAAGTACGGCACCGACATTTGTGAAGTACCCATATAATGGATGCGGTTCTTGTAATAGGAATAAAACACGTCTCCGTCAAATCGGAATCGTGCAAACAACGGGATTTCTTGCAAATCAAGAGACAGGCCCACGTTAAAATTGTCCGCTTCTTCGGGCTTGAGGTTTGTCGCGGCACTCACGCGCACTCCATCGCCAAAGAGTTCGTCAGGCGTGGGCAAGCGCACCGCATGCTGGTAGGAGCCCTTGACCGAAAGCGGCTTTACAATCCTAAACATCAAGCTTTCATCGTAACTGAAATCCGTATAATCGTTCGATTCTACAGAAGCCTGCTGCAACAAGCTCGTCGATGTGTTAGAAATTTCAGCCTTCAAGTAGTGAAATTTGAAACCAAGTAAGTTCTGCAACCTAGAATCAAAGAAATTATCTTCAAGCGAAAGGCCCGTCGTCACAGAAATTGTCTTTCCCGGGAAACCCGCCGTATTGAATCCCACCATTTCAGAGCCCACATCATCTTCAGGATCTTCCTTATGATACCTGAAAAGAGTATTCCAGTAAACAAACTGATTTTTAATGAACTGATAATCCAAATTCAACAAATTGTTGAAGTCATAAGCCTGAACAGTCCTCAGTTTCGGGAGTCCCATTGACGAAAGTTCGCCCACATTTTTCTTTGCCGTATCGCAAGCATACCAGTTGCGGCAATGCACTCGGCTCGTATCAATGACTTTATTTTCGCCATATCCGAACGAAAAATGGTTTCCAAAATTCAAGTCTTTCACAAAGATATTCTTCTTGTCAAGCCCGAATGTCGCTCCAAAATTGTACCCTTCGGACATCGCTTCCACAATGCGGTTTGCATCGCCCTGAATTTCCTTCTCAAACGCACCGTAGCTTACACCCAGCGAAACCTGGTCAAACCAAGCATTCATCAAGTTTGCAAAAGCCTGTACATTGTAAGAGGTGTAATGGTCGTGATCGCGAACAATGCTCGTGTCTTTGCCCGTAGAACTTTTCATATAAGGCGAAGTAAATTTGTAATCGTTGTCGGAATGGTTAAAATACCCCGACACACCCACTTCCAAGCCTGCGCCACCCACAATACTATCCACCAAGTGGCTCGCCGTTACAGAAGCCTTGTGCGTATTAAAACTCGAAAGGCTGTAAGAAGCGTCAATCGAATTGGCAGGACGTTTCTTGGTAATGATATTGATAGCACCGCCTGCGCCATCCGTTGCAAAACGTGCCGGAACATACCCCTTATAGACTTCGATATCGGCAATTTGATCAATAGGAATATCGTCAAGGCCCAAGTTGCCCTGTGTTTCGACAGGAACACCGTTCACGAGCACCTTGATATTCTTGCCTTCCATGCCGCGAATGTTGATTTTACCTTCGCTGCCCACGCCACCGGACTTGCGCACCTTAACGCCCGAAGCGGAATTGACCGCCTTCGAAACAGTCTTGCTGGTATTCTGCATTTCAGCAGCATCAATCGTCGCAACCGATTCGGCCTTTTTTGCCTGTTTAGCCTGTTCCGCTTCTATTTCAGATTCCACCGATAGTTCATCTAGCTGCGTAACCCCCGACGCACTTACTTGTGCAGGGGCACCTGAATTCGACACATCGGCAGACTCCGAATTTTCTGGAGCAGTTTCTTCCAGAAAATCGTCTATCGAGGTAATTTCATCATCTTGAGCACGGACCGAAACCGCACCAACCGTAGCAAATATAAGGGCAAGCGTGGCCGCCTTGTAAATAAACATCTTTTTCATCGCAGCGCAATTGAGCAAATTTTCGCTCAAAATTCTACTCCAAATAGGCTGCTAAAAACCCGAATAGTTTTTTCCTTTTCATAAAGCAAAATCCGCCCTTGCTTAAGCAAGAACGGAAGTTTGTGTTTATGAGGATATTGAGGTTTTATGGAGATTTTTTCTTACTTGAGTGGCACAATCCACATCGGAATCGGTTCCACCGTAGCAATCTTTTCGGCCTTTTCCGTCTTCGGGTCATAACGGAAGTAGGCATTGCCGTCTTCTTCGGTAGACACAGCAAAAATCACGGTACCGTCTTCATCAATGTACTTACCATAGCTAGCCCAGCTAGAAGAGTAACCAATCGGGAGAGCCTTCATGGTCTTCTTGGCAAGATCGATTTCCACCGGCTTGCAAGTGTTATTGTGGTAGCTATCCATATCAGTCCAAACCTGCTGCAGGTCCACCATCACGTTCAAGAATGCATAAACCTTAGTTCCATTCGCGTAGGTAGTGGGGCTCAGGTACTTGAAGTTACCTTTCTTGGTAACATCATCGATAGCGACTTCCTTGGTTACGAGCCAAGCATAATCCTTATCGAACTTGGTTTCACCCACCTTGATACGCAGGAAGCCATCAACCTGGCCGGGAGCATAGCCCCAGGAGGCGTTACTGTAGCAGTAAATGTAGCCATCAGCAACAATGAACGCCTGATTCTGAGAGTCGTCAAGAGAGCCCACAGCAGCAACGCGGTCATCTTCGGCCACGGCAATCACGGAATCCTTTTCAACGTCAATGATAGCGACTTGAGCCGTATTACCGGTAGCATAGTCGCTCACGTTCTGCAAGAGGCCAACGTAGAGGCGACCATCCACAATCACGCCAGTACCCGGGCTCACCACGAGAGCGTCATCACCCTTGTACTTAGAAAGGTCTATTGCGCCGGTGGTTTCCATGGTCTTCGGATTGATGATAAGGAGCGAATCAAGCATGCCGCCCAAATAGGCCTTTTCTTCGTTCACAAAGTAAATGTGGTTCGCCCATACGCCCGGGAGCGTGAGTTCAGCAGACTTTTTACCAATCTTGTTGTTGGCATCGAGGCTGTAGCGGGCAATGGAACCGATGTCAAGGTCTGCAATGAATAGAGATCCATCGTAATAAACGACACCTGCGCGGGTGCCGACTTCAATATAGTCCTTGCCCAAATCACCGGTGTGGTCCAGAGACATGGTGCCAATGAACATCGTTTCGCCCGAAGCGATCGATGTTGCGAATTCACGCTTGTATTCGCCCTTTTCTTCTTTCTTAGAACTGCTAGAGACGTCCTTGCTATCGCTAGATTTAGCTTCGCTACTGCTAGACTTGCCCTTACTGCTGCTAGATTTGTCCTTGCTGTCGCCGGACTTTTCAGTCGAAGAGGAAGAGAGTTCCTTGTCGTTGTCAGAGCTTGCCGAAGAGGAATCGTCGCAAGCAACCAGCATACCGAGCGACACGATGAGCGCCGCCAAGAATCTTTTTTTCATATTAGCTCCTGAAATGGTGCGGAAAAACCGCGGTTGTTAATTTTGCGGAGCATTTTAGAAATGTCTTTGGGGCCGTTCTACTCCAAACGGAGGTGGAAAAATCCGATTGGATTTTTAAGGGGGAAATCGTCTTTTTCGTTTTGTTTTAACTCCGTTCAGTCATTTTTCACTCCATTCAGACATTATTGCAATAAAATTTTTCTATTGCCGTCACAAAATTAGCCTTGACGAAGTTTTGTTTACTAATTAGATTTGGCTTACTTTTTAAGACTAGACTAACAAAGCCAGTTTAAAGAGATTTTTGAGGGAAATATGTTGAATATTAACGGAATTGAATGGTTGCACAAAGTCGGGTGCTACCATACAACGCTTGAAAGGGATCCGCTCCTGGTTCTTGAATTTTGCCGAAAGGGGCAAATCAGCTGGGCCGGCGGAGCACTCCCCTGCAATCAGCTGAAGGCAGGAGAAATGCTGGTTTACGACGCGTGGACTTCGGGAGCGCTAACGCGTTCCGCCGATTACTGCGGCGACCGCATCTTGTTCTTTGAAGAATCGATAAAGTACATCCGCGAACATTTTGCAGGTTTTCTGATTGACATCAAGATGCTCGCACAGAAAATGTGCCGACCGGGCCGACCGTTTATCGTCCACACCAAGGAAGAAGTCGCCAGCGCCTTCGAAAAGATTGACAACAAGTCAAAGAATTTGCAGGCGGAATATGGCAGGCTCGCCATTTTGGAGCTTTTGCTCACCCTGAAAAACCTAGACACGCAGCGAGAATCCATTTGCCGCGAATGCAATTTATCTTCGATGCAAATTGAAAAAATCTACTGCATCCGTTCTTTTATCTGCGAAAACATGGACAGTCATTTCACCATCGAGGAACTTTCCAACAAGTTTGACATGCCGCCTACCGCAATGAAACTCTGCTTCAAGAACGTGTTCGGTTTGCCGGTATTCACTTACGCTCGCCGCGAGCGCATGAAACTGGCCGCCAAGCAACTTCGCGAGTGCGACCGTGGAATTCTTGAGATCGCAGGCGAAGTCGGCTACAATAACGGGAGCAAGTTCGCCCACGCCTTCCAGGATGTGATGGGCATGACCCCAAAGGAATACAGGAAAAAATACAGGATGACAAACGTCGCATAATTATGAAAAAGACATTCTCTAAACTCTACGCTTACATGGGATCGCGAAAACCGCTGTTCCCGCTTGCATTGATTCTCTCGGCATTGAGCGCCATCGCGGGGCTCGTGCCGTTTTTACTGATGTGGCTCATTGTCCGCGAGGTGATCTCTGGCGGTGACATGACGAACATCAAGATTTTTGACTACTCCATCGGAGCGGTCCTCGCCTCGGTCACAAGCGTATTGCTCTACTTTGCGGCCCTCGCCTGCTCGCACATGGTTGCATTCAGGCTCGAAGGCGACCTGCGTCGATTCGCCATGAAAAAGTTGATGTCAGCTCCGCTTGGATTTTTCGACAAGAACCCGACAGGCAAACTCCGCAAGATTATCGACGACAATGCTGCAATTACGCACACCTTCGTCGCGCACGAAATGCCCGATATTTCGGGCACCATCCTGATTCCCATCGTGGCGCTTGTGATGATGTTCGTTTTCGATTGGCGACTCGGTCTTGCCTCTTTGGTGCCTATCGCCTACGCCTTGTTCATTTTGGGCACCCTTGGCCGCAGGGGAACCAAGTTCATGGAACGCTACATGCAGGCCCTCGAAGAGATGAACTCCGAAGCGGTGGAATACGTGCGCGGAATTCCCGTAGTCAAGGTTTTCCAACAGACGATTTTTTCGTTCAAGAGTTTCTACAACAGCATCGTGACTTACCACAAGATGGTCACAGCCTATTCCGACAACTGGAAAGTCCCTTACTGCATCTACACGATTCTCGTGAACGGATTCGTGCTGTTCCTGGTGCCGACGGCAGCGCTCATTATCGGTAACAACGGCGATGTAAAACTCACCATCGTGAACATGATGATTTACGTGTTGGTAACACCGCTGTTCTCGCAATGCGTGATGCGCAGCATGTACCTGAGCAATGCCACGAACCAGGCGGGAATCGCGGTTGACCGTATCAACGATATCGCCCGCACCAAGGATTTGGAAGTATGCGACAATCCGGTGCCGATGCAAAAATTCGATGTAGAATTCCAGAACGTGAACTTCACCTATCCCGATACCGACAAGCAGGTATTGAGCGACATTTCGCTCACGGTACCGGCGGGCCATACGGTAGCGCTTGTCGGGCCTTCGGGCGGCGGCAAGAGTACAATCGCAAAACTTTTGCCGCGATTCTTCGATGTCGATAGCGGCGAGATTACTATTGGCGGTGTTCCCGTAAAGCAGATTGACCCGAAGGAACTGATGAAGAACGTTTCGTTCGTGTTCCAGAACACGCGCCTTTTCAAGATGAGCATTTTGGACAACGTTCGCTACGGCATGCCCGATGCAACTCTCGAGCAGGTAAACAAGGCGCTTGATCTTGCGCAGTGCCGCGAAATTATTGACAAGCTGCCGGGCGGTATCGACACCGTTATCGGGAGCAAGGGAACTTATCTTTCGGGTGGCGAGCAGCAGCGAGTGGTGCTTGCGCGCGCTATCTTGAAGAACGCTCCCATCGTGGTGCTAGACGAGGCGACCGCCTTTGCTGACCCAGAAAACGAACGCTTGATTCAAGAAGCTTTGCACAAACTGGCCGCAGGCAAGACCGTTCTGATGATCGCCCACAGGCTTACAAGCGTGGTGAACGCCGACCAGATTATCGTTGTTGAAGATGGCGAAATCGCTGAACGCGGAACGCACGACGAATTACTTGAAAAGAACGGCATTTATGCCAAGATGTGGGCCGAATACCAACAGTCTGTCACATGGACCCTCGACAATTCCAAGGATAATGAAGGAGGCGAAAATGTATAAGTGGGTTCAGAATACTTTTGCTCTTTCGGAAGAAGGCTCCCGCACGTTTGTCCGTGGCGTTGTCTGGACATTCCTGCACTTTGTTTCACTTATGTTCCCGATGATGATGCTCTTTTATTTTTTGATGGAGCAGATGGGCATTGGTGAATTTGCAGGCAAAACTCCGCACGGAACCTTGTTCTATGTGGGAATTGCTGCAGTCCTGTTTATCGTGATGCTTGTCATTTACAGGTTTTCGTACAGTGCGACTTACAGCAGCGTGTACGACGAAAGTATGCGCCGCCGCGTCTCGATTGCCGAAAAACTCCGCAAGTTGCCGCTCTCGTTCTTTGGCAAGAAGAACCTTTCGGACTTGACTTCGACCATCATGGACGATTGCAACGCACTCGAAATGATTTTCTCGCATGCGGTGCCGGAACTTTTCGCCGCCATCGGGAGCGTCACCATAATCGGAATCATGCTGTTCTGCTACAACTGGAAAATGTCTATCGCGCTTTTCTGGGTGGTGCCCGCAGCAGCATTGCTCATTGCGCTTTCCAAGAAAATTCAGGACCGCTGGTTCCAGAGTTCTTACAATGCGCGTCGTGAAATCATGGAAGACATCCAGGAAGGCCTCGAAAACGTGCAGGAAATCCGTTCCTACTCGGGCGAAGCCGCCTACCTCGACCATTTCGACAAGGACTGCATCAAATACGAAAAAACGCAGATGGATTCCGATATCAAGGTTGGCATGTTCCTGAATTCGGCGCAGGGCATTCTCAAGATGGGTCTTGCCACGGTGCTGATTACAGGCGCAAGGCTTTGGACCAAGGGCGAAATCGACGTGTTTACCTACCTGGTGTTCATCGTATGCGCGGCAACGGTCTACAATCCGGTTTTCTTGGTGTTCAACAATCTCGCCGAGCTCTTCTTTGTGAATGTGCGCCTGCGCCGATTCCGCGAAATGGACCAGATGAAACCTCAGGAAGGCGTAACGGCATTCGTTCCCCAGAATTACGATATCGAATTCAAGGATGTCGACTTCAATTACAACGAGAACAAGCAAGTCCTGAAAAAAGTTTCGTTCACGGCAAAGCAGGGCGAAATCACCGCACTTGTGGGCCCGAGCGGCAGCGGAAAGACGACTGCAGCAAAACTCGCGGCACGCTTCTGGGATATTCAAGGTGGCAAGGTGACCCTCGGCGGGCAGGACATCAGCAAGATTGACCCTGAAACGCTCCTCAAGAATTTCTCCATCGTCTTCCAGGACGTGGTGCTGTTCAACACAAGCATCAAGGACAATATCCGCATCGGCAAGCGCGATGCCAGCGACGAAGAAATCCTGAAGGTCGCAAAACTCGCGGGATGCGACGAATTCGTGCAGAAGATGCCGCAAGGCTATGACACTGTCATCGGTGAAAACGGCGAAACGCTCTCGGGCGGTGAACGCCAGCGCATCTCGATTGCACGCGCCCTGTTGAAAGATGCGCCCATCATCTTGCTCGACGAGGCGACCGCAAGCCTCGACGTAGAAAACGAATCCAAGATCCAGCGCGGCATTTCGCAGCTGGTAAAGGGCAAGACTGTCATCATCATCGCGCACCGCATGCGTACCATCGCAAACGCCGACAAGGTCGTGGTGCTGCAAGACGGTCACATCGCCGAAACGGGCACCCCTGCCGAGCTCAAGGCGAAAGGCGGCCTATTCAGCAAGATGCTCGAATTGCAAATGAACAAAAATTAATACAAAATTAGCCTTGACAAACATCAAGGCTTTTTTGTATATTTGTTAGAGAAATCTAACTTTACAATTTATTTGTAGTTTGAAATAAAAATGAATCGCCTTTTAGACCACCGTCTCGTTCGCCAATGCGCGCCAACACTCGCCGGACTCAAGGTCGGAAGTTTATTCTGCCTTGAATCTTCACCCAGCGAAACGCTGTGCAAACAACTCGCCCACTGGAACAAGGAACTCAACCCTCGCGGCGTGTGCGTGCGCGTTATCGCAGAACGCTGCGGGCGCAGTTTTATTTACGTCTATCGCGAAGACGCCCTGCAAAAGCTCATTGCCGAACCGGAAATCCGCCATTTTTTGGCTGCCTACGGCTACACAGACTTTAGCACCGACTGTGCACTCGCATACATGACGGC
Organism: Fibrobacter sp. UWB5; assembly: GCF_002210295.1. Lineage (NCBI taxonomy): Bacteria > Pseudomonadati > Fibrobacterota > Fibrobacteria > Fibrobacterales > Fibrobacteraceae > Fibrobacter > Fibrobacter sp. UWB5. Next base: position 60,725 of record NZ_MWQH01000005.1, read on the forward strand.
GCGCATCCGCAAATGCCACTGTTTTCCGCACGAAGTCGGACTTTTCTTGGGCTACCCCCTCGAAGACGTGAAAGGATTCATTATCAACGGCGGCAGGAATAGCAAATATACGGGCTACTGGAAAGTTTACGGCGATGTAACCGAATGCGAAAAACGGTTCGCCTGCTTTCGCAAGTGCTTCGATGTTTTCAACAAACTATTTGAAAAAGGATATTCGCTGCCGATGCTGACAGTCCGAAACGCAGCGTAATCAAACGACATTTACCTCTTTAATTCACCTAGGAGAATCACAATGGAAAAAATCGCAGTCATTTATTGGAGCGGAACCGGCAACACCGAACTGATGGCAAAATACGTCGCCGAAGGTGCAAAGGCCGCCGGCACCGAAGCCGACGTGTTCAGTGTCTCGGACTTTTCGCAGGGCCAGTTGGGCGAATACGCCCGCTATGCGCTGGGCTGCCCCGCCATGGGCGCCGAGGAACTCGAAGATTCCGAATTCCAGCCCTTCTACGAAGCCGTCAAGCCCGCACTCAACGGCAAGAAAGTCGCCCTATTTGGCTCTTACGGCTGGGGTGGCGGCGAATGGATGAATCCGTGGAAGGCCGACGCAGAAGCCGCCGGGCTCGTGCTTGTGGCAGACCCGCTCGCCATCGAGAACGCCCCCGATGACGCCGGCAAGGCCGCCTGCCAAGATCTCGGCAAGGCGCTCGCCACCGCCTAAAAAGACTTTTTCTTTCTTATAGTGTTTTGGATTGAAGCTGCCCTGACGGAATCACACTCCGTTGGGGCTTTGCCGTCTTTAATTTTCTATCTTTTCACTAGGATTTCTTAAAAACGAGCGATCAGATGGCAAGAGAACTTTCATTTGTCCAAAGCGTAGAACGGAGCATTTCGAAAACATACCGCGAAAGGCTCTGGACGCCATTCATTACCGCCATCAAGAACTACAAGCTCATCGAAGAAGGCGACAAAATCGCCGTCTGCATCTCTGGCGGCAAGGATTCCATGCTCATGGCGAAGCTCATCCAGATGCTTCACCGACACAGCGACGTGAAATTCGACGTGGAATACCTGGTGATGGACCCCGGTTACAACGAAATCAACCGCCAGAAAATCGAAAGCAACGCGAAACTCCTGGAAATTCCCATCACCGTTTTCGAGACGAACATTTTCGACGTGGCAAACAACACCGAACGTTCCCCCTGCTACGTTTGCGCCAAGATGCGCCGCGGCCACCTCTACCACAAGGCAAAAGACCTAGGCTGCAACAAGATTGCGCTGGGTCACCACCTCTCCGACGTCATCGAGACCACCGTCATGGCGATGTTCTACGGTTCGCAACTGCAAGGCATGATGCCCAAGCTCCACAGCCTGAATTTCGGCGGCATGGAACTCATCCGCCCCATGTATTGCATCAACGAGCAAGACATCATCAACTGGAAAAATTACAACGGGCTGCAGTTTATCCAGTGCGCCTGCCGCTTTACCGAAAGTTGCACCGTCTGTGACAACGGCGGTGGCGGTAGCAAGCGGCAAGAAATCAAGATGCTCATCAAGCGCCTCAAGCGCGAAAACCCGAACATCGAAAAGAGCATCTTCAACAGCCTGCACTCCGTCTGCATCGAGACGTTCCCCGGCTACAAGGCCGGCGGCGAACCGCATTCATTCCTTGAAGATTACGAGGATCGCCTACCGCAGAAAGGGTAAGCCTCCCGTCCGTTTGGAGTAGAAAAAGAGGGCCCGGAACGCTATTTTTCACCCCAAAAAAAGTGGGGTGCTTATGCAAGTTTCTCGTGTCAACAAGGTTTTTGCCCGGTTAGGGCGTTTTCAGATCAAGTTTCGCTGGTTGATTCTGCTGGTAACGGCAATTGTGACGTTTTTGGCGTGCCTCGGGCTCCCGCAACTGCAGATGACGAGCAGCGAAGAGGAATGGTTTGACGACTGGGACAAGGTGAAAATTGACCAGGCGCACTTCAACGAAAAATTCGGCAGCGACGACGGCTACATGGTGATGGTCCGCGCCGACGACGTATTCGCGCCGGAGGTGTTGCAGGCAATCGACAGGCTTTCACGCAGGCTCGAAAACGAGGTGCCGTACGCCGACCGCGTGGTTTCGCTGACACACAACTTGTCAATTCCGGTTGCAAATGACGAAGGTTTTGAAGTCATCGACCCATTCGAGGGCGGTATTCCCAACGACCCGCAGGAACTGGAATCGAAAAAGCGGCTGATTCTTTCCCGCGAATCGCTGGTGAACAATATCGTCTCGGACGATTCGAAGGAAACATGGGTTATTCTCTCGCTGAAATCTTACGAGGGCGGCGTCGATTTCGGCAAGGACAGCATCGCGCCTTTCGCCCGCGAAGTCATTTATTCCGACGAATTCAAGAGCGACAAGTTTGAAATGCTCCCGACAGGCATGAGCTACACCGAGATGGAAGAAAACGAAGTCATTTCGAAGGAATGCGCCATGCGCATCGGTTTCGGCTTCCTGGTGATGGTCATTTGCCTTGTTTTGTTTGTACGTTCGTTGCGCGGCGTGGTGGTGCCCGCGATTGCAACAGTCGGCGGCATTGCCTCGGTGCTTGGCATCAACGCATGGCTAGGCATTATCGGCGATGAAAGCATGGTCGCTCTCCCGGTGCTTTTGGGCATGGCACTTTCAGTAGGCTATTCCATCCACTATATCAATTCATTCCGCATGCATTTTAGGCGCACGGGCAACCGCCGCGAATCCGTGATTTGCGCCGTCGAAGAAACGGGCTGGCCCATCCTCTTTACGGTCATTACTACGGTTGCATCGCTGATTTCGTTTCTGTTCGCAGGCATTCGCCCCATCCGCTGGATTGGCGGGATTTCGGCGGGCATCGTCACGATGGTTTATCTGTATGTCATCATCCTGATTCCGATTCTCATGAGTTTCGGCAAGAACGCAAAACCGAACCCGACGCAAGTAAAGTCGGCAGGAGCCACTAAGGCGGACATTCTCTTTGAATTCTTTGGGCGCAAGGTATGCAGGCACAGCGTTATCGTCGCAGTGATTTCGGCGGCAGTAATGTTGCTGCAGATTCCAGGAATGATGCGTATCGACGTGAATATGGATTACACTGAGACCATGGGCGAAAAGATTCCCTTCGTGGTGCGGCTCAAGGACATGCTCAGCGGAAAACTCGGAAGCCTTTACGACTTCAACGTGATGGTGGAATTCGACGATGCAGACGCGCTCAAGGATCCCGCCAACATGAAACGCATCGAGCAACTGGAACAGAAACTCGGCACGCTCCAGCTCACCAAAATTTCGGGCGACAAGCCGCGCGTGCAATCGGTGACGCGCCTCGTGAAAGAGATGAACCGCACGCTGAACGCTGACAGCATCGAGTATTACAAGATTCCCGACGCGCAGGACATGCTCACGCAACTGCTTTTCTTGTACGAGATTTCGGACCCGGACGCACTCTTTGAACGCATGGACGAAAATTACAAGACAACCTTCATTCACATAGAACTGGCCGGCTACGACGCCAAAAAAATCGTCGAGGACCTGGATTCCGCAAACGCTTATGCCGCGCAGATTTTCCCCGACGCGAAAGTCTCCGTGGTGGGCGAAGTCGTGAACTACGCCGAAATGAACGGCAAGCTGGTCGGCGGGTTGTTGCGCTCCTTCGGCGGCTCGTTCGTGATTATCGCCATCATGATGATTCTTGCGTTCGGGAGCATCAAGGCGGGCCTTATCGGGATGATTCCAAACGTCGCGCCCGTTCTCCTGATTGGCGGCGTCATGGGCTATTCGGGCATGCCGCTCGACATGATCACGATGATCGTGATGCCAATGATTCTGGGCATCGCCGTCGACGACACCATCCACATGAACAATCACATCAAATACGGATTCGAGCGCACGGGCAGCTACAGGCACGCGTTACTGCTCTCTTACCGCGAAATCGGAAAGACCATGGGCATGACCACCTTCATCCTTTGCGCGATGTTCTTCGTGTTCATCTTCAGCCCCATGGGGGCCCTCCACAACGTGGGCCTGCTCTCCATCGTGGGCCTCGGAGCCGCACTCCTTGCCGATTACACGCTCACCACCGCACTCGTGTACCTGAGCAAGCCATATGGGAAAGGTTAATACTATCTTTATGGCATGAACGAGCCTGTCTTACAAATTGCCCAAGGTCTTGCCATCCCGTTTTTAGGGACTGTCTTGGGGGCGGCATGCGTGTTTTTTATGCGCAAACAGATGAGCCAAAATCTCAAGCGGGGCCTTCTCTCTTTTGCGGCGGGCGTCATGGTGGCGGCATCTGTATGGAGCCTGCTTTTGCCCGCAATCAGTGCAAGCGAATCGATGGGCAAACTGGCATTCATTCCGGCGACAGTCGGATTCTGGGCCGGCATTCTATTCTTGTATATTTTAGATAAAATAACGCCGCACTTACATTTGGGTAGCGCCACGCCAGAAGGTCCCAAGGCAAAACTCAAGCGCACGACCATGCTTACGCTAGCAGTAACTTTGCACAACTTGCCCGAGGGCATGGCTGTCGGTATCGTTTTCGCAGGCTGGCTTTCGGAGAATGTCGCCATCACGCTTTCGGGTGCGTTTGCGCTTGCCATAGGCATCGCTATTCAGAATTTCCCCGAAGGGGCGGTGGTGTCGCTCCCGCTCCGTGCCGAAGGGGCTTCCCGCAAAAAAGCTTTTGCACTTGGCGCGCTTTCCGGAGCGGTAGAACCTGTAGGGGCCTTAATCACGCTGCTTGCGGCTGAGGCGCTCTCGCCCTTCATGCCCTACCTGCTCTCGCTTGCGGCGGGCGCCATGATTTATGTCGTCATCGAAGAAATGCTCCCCGAAGTCAGCGAAGGAGAGCATTTTGATGCCGGCACCATCCTTTTTGCCGTGGGTTTCACGCTCATGATGGTACTCGACAGCGCGCTATAAAATTTCACTTAGAAAATCAGCAATCCGATGTGGTAGCCGATAAAGGCGAGCCCGAGCGAAAGAGCCAAGTAGTAGCCCATGATGGTGGCTAGCCACTTGAACGAGCCGGCCTCGCGGTAGGTGGTGCCCATCGCCAACACGCAGGGAACGTTGAACATCGATGCAAACAGGAAAGCGAGTGCTTCGGGCTTGCTGATGGTACTTGCAAGAGCCTCGCCCAAGTTTTCGCTTGCAGCCACGCGGGTCACAAGAGAGAACGCCTCTCCAGTGTGGTTGAAAAGCGTGCTCATAATGCCAAGCGAAGCTTCTTTACTGAACATGCCGCCCAAATAAGAGACGAAAAGTTCCCAGCGCATTCCGAAGAACATCGTCACCGGTTCAATCGCATTGCCAATCTTGTAAAGGAGCGTATTTTCCACATTGCCGTCACCCGCGTAAGAGAGCGCCCAGAAAAGGGCCGCCACCATCAGGATCATCTTCAACGCCTTCTTGAAAATTCCCCAGGTGCTACGCCCGACCATCGCAGCAATCATCTTCCAGTGCGGTTTGTGATACGGCGGCAATTCCATAATCATGCCCACGCGTTCATTCTGCGGGACAAGCTTTTTGCCGAACAGGCGCGAAGACCGGTAGAAACTGGCAAAAATCAGCGCCACGTAGCCGATGCCAAACAGCGGTGCGGCCGACCCGAAGAAAGTCGACGCCAGGAACAGCACCACAGCCACCTTGCTCCCGCACGGAATGGCCCACAACAGAACGAGCGCAAGCAAACGTTGCCCGCGGGTATCAAGCACGCGCGTACCGCAAACTGCACCCGCCGTGCATCCAATTCCAGAGAACAGCGGCATAATCGCCTTGCCCTGCAAACCGAGGCGCGAAAGCCAGTTGTCAAACGCATACGAGAAACGCGCCATATAGCCGATTTCTTCAAGAATGCGGAACACGAAAATGATAGCGAAAATGAAACTCGTCATACAAATCGTGATGCAAGTTCCACCGACGAGCACCAAGTTGATGAACGAAATCACCACAGGCCAAACGCCAAGCGCATTGCCAACACGTTCTACAAGCGACTGCAATACAGGCTGCATTCCAAAACCGATTCCCATGCCCGGGAAAGCGAGAATCATACACGCAATCAGCGAAACGACCATGATTCCGAATGCAAAGAACTTGCCCTTGATATGGTGCGTGGCAATGCGGTCCCACTTGCTGAAAACTTTCTCGATGGATTTCGGCGTGGCCGATTCACGCACGATCTTCGAAGCCCAGCGATACTTGGCTTCGCCGGTGAGAATGCCGCCGTCGCGCCCTTCTTCGCTATCGAGGATTGCATCAATCGCATTCTTCCTAGCGAACGGAAGCATTTCATTCACGACACCACAAATGAGTTTGTCTTTTTCGAGAAGCTTTTCCGCAATCCAGATTTTTTCGCAAACGCCGTATTCAAAATCGCCGAGGGCTGCTTCGATACGGCTAATGAGACTATCCGTTTTTTCAGCAAGCTCTCCCCCGCCAACGAGTTCCTCGCGCAGGCTCCCGCTATCAAGGCAAACAGGCGTCTTGATAGCCAAAACCATCTTCTTGAAAAAATCAGGATAACGTTCCGTTTCGGCCGCACTGAAGCCAAGCACCGGAACGCCGAGGCGCTTTTCAATCGCAGCCACGTCAATCTTCTTGCCCGCCGCTTCGGCCACATCCATCATGTTGAGCACCAGCATCACGGGCATGCGAATGCCCACAAAATCCGCCAGCATGTAAAGGCTGCGTTCCAGCTGCGACGCATCTACCAGAATGCACACGAGGTCCGCCTTGCCGCTCTGAATGTAGTCGCGCGTGACGACTTCTTCTTCGGAGTTCGCCGAAAGCCCGTAACTGCCCGGAAGGTCAATTACTTTATATGTCGAACCATCAAAAACAAATTCACCTTCAGCCTGCTCCACCGTTTTGCCGGGCCAGTTGCCCACGCGCTGGTGAAGTCCCGTAAGGTTGTTAAAAAGCGTCGATTTACCAGAATTAGGCTGTCCGAGCAAAGCAATAGTCTTGATTTCGCTCATTTTTACAATTCCACCTTGACAAAAATCTGTGAACTTTCCTTATAATTGACAGCGATTACCGTATCGCGGCAAAAAACGAGCACTGGCGAGCGCCCATCATTCTTGAGGAGCGTAAAGGCGGAACCCGGCGTAAGCCCGATGGAAACAATTCTTGAAATAAAGCGGGAATCGCCTTCGATCTGGGCGACCGTCCCGCAACGATTCTCGCCCATTTCGGCGAGACTCAAACGGTCAACAAAATCAGCATTTTTCATGCGCCAAAAGTAGCCGAAAAACGCCCCAAAAACCGCTCCAAATGGACTTCGGGGAATCCGTTTATTTTCCCTTCATACTTTCCTGGATTTTAGCAATAACTTCTTCGGGTGTTACAAAATTCAAAACGCTAAATGCAGTCATCTCGTTACCCATATCTTTAAAACTCGCCCCAAAGTGATAAACGATATCATCTACAAGCAAGAATCTATCGTGAATGGTTCGCATAGTTTTCAACTCCAGGCCGGGATATTGCTTGTTGTGCAATTCCTTGGCAGCTTTAAATTCTGGTGTAATATGTGCGGAATAAATAACCGCAGTTACTCCTTTTGTTCGCATTGCGGCAAATTTTAAAATTTCAATTGTTGCAAATGGATCGATAAACACTACAGACCGCTTCGCCAATTTCACTAAATCAGCAATCAGAGCAAGCCCGTCAAATCGAGTTCCCGTCGCAAGGATGCCGCCCGTCGGGGTTTGCGCTGCTTTCACAAAGAACTCAATATGCTTTTCAACTGTCGAAAGACGAGTTTCAACATTTTCAAGTTTTGCGCCCTGATTTTCAATTAGTTGCCGTTGTTCCTGAAACCTATTGGCTATCTGCATTCCAGTTGCAACCATCCGTTGATTTACGGCATAACCTTTGAGCATGTAGTCCTTCAAGACCTGATTAGCCCAGCGACGGAATCTTACGCCCGTTCTACTGTTGACACGATAGCCGATAGATATAATCATATCAAGGTTGTAAAAATCAATGCGTCTTGCGACATTTCTTTTGCCTTCTTTTCGAACTACTCGAATTTTTCGAGTAGTTGAAATGTAATCAAGTTCATCGGTTTCAAAAATCTCTTGAATATGATAGGTAATCGTATTTTCTTTAACAGAGAACAATTCTGCCATTTGTCCTTGTGTTAGCCACACAGTATCATTTTCGACACGAACCTCTAGCCGGACATCACCTTCCGGCTGATAGAGTACAATTTCGCCAAAACCCGATTCCGCAGACGGATTCGATAATACATTTGTCGATCCGGCCTTTATGCCGGAATCCTTTTCCTTGATTTTTCCCATAGCCTTGCCTATGGAACGCATTCCCCGAAACGGGCCCCTGTCGGGGGATATAATAAAGTGTTGGAACTTCCAACGCGGGATGAAATATACAATATCATTCCAGGTTGGATTATGATAAAATTGGCTTTTTTAGAGAAATTTGCCGTTCTTTGCACTTAAACGCATTTTTTTTCGCAAAAAACATTCAATTTGTAAATATTTATGTTATTTTTAATGCAAAATAGAGTTTAGCTCTTGTTCTCCAAACGAAATCTGCAAATTTCAAATAACCGGGAACAAGGCGAACGCTCACGCAGGCATGCCGTTGTTAGCAGTGTGTTTCAGTTTGTCGTACCGACTTAATAGTCGGTCTTTGGTCATCTGACCATTGGGCAACAGCCCTTTTGGGGCGTGGGTCGCTCGCATTTATCGGTTATAGGCTTTGCAGAGCCTCGTTTGGATAAATGCAACGACTCGCACCTTTTTTGTATTCAGACAAAATTTGGCAGGATTCCTTGCAACAGGGGCAGACTTTTGAAATATTCAAGGGGAGGTTGCAATGGCAACATACTACTGTAAGAAGTGCGGACAATCTTATACGGATTTTACGTATATGACGCGGAATACTTACTGCCCTAAAGGCGGGCATTGTGAACCCTATGAAGGTCGTGAAACTGGGCCGTGGCATTGTAAAAAATGTGGACGTGCCTACACGGATTTTAAATACATGATCCAGAATACTTACTGCGAAAAAGGCGGCAAGTGCGAACCGTTTTAATCCAGAATTCCTAAACCGATGGAGATGACATGCTAGATTTAGAATATCGAAAAGATCCTGACCTTGATTTTCTTGAGTTTGTGCCTGGTTACGAACTTGCTGATTTGGTAAAAATATTAACCACGAATGGAGCGAATGAAAAATACTCCTTTCAAGAATTAGATAAAGATTTAAGATTCAAAAGTTCAAAAGACCCTCATTCCTGTTGGAATCTAATCGCTGCTGAATTGCAAACATTTGGAGGTGATACTAGGGCAAATCTTTTAAGGCGTATTTTTAAAAATGGATCGGGCATTACCTATGCAGAATTGTTAGACGACGCGCTGGAAATAATCGGATATAAATCTGATGCCAAAAATCTTAAAAAGAAAGAAGAGGATTTTTATAAAGGGTGTTTTACACTAATGTACGACAATCCTCCTGTTGATTTTCTTGGGAAAAATATTAAGATATTGGCAAATGATATCTGGAAAAATTGGAAACTGTTTTGGAAAAAATGTCCTGTTTCCATAAAAAATAAGGTTCCGCTGATTGGAGATAACATTATTTCTGGACCTAAATATCAGATAACGATTCCTTCAATATTATATGTTATAGGCCTTCGAAAAGAAAAAAATGAACTTGCAGATAAGTACAATATTTTATCCAATGTGTCGCTAGGCATTATAGGAATGCAACAGTCCGGAAAATCAACTTATCTTGAACTTTTGAGAAATGGCGAAGTTGAGGAACAAATGAAAAGAACATTTGGAGAAGTTCCATATGAAGCTTTCCAAGCAAAAGTTCTTGGAATAAATGTAGAAGGCGGTGTTGATATTGCCGGTGGCGATGCAAATGTTGTTCATTATTCCGAATATGTAATGAATAAAGAAAGGATCTTATTTTTCTTTAATGCAAAATCGTACCTAAAACCAGACGAATCTAATTTGGATTATGCGGAAAAATGCCAAGGCCGATTCCATTATGTATATGAGAAAATATATAAAGATGGAATTGCTCAAAAATCAATTAAATTCATAGGAAGTCATATTGATGAATTAGAAGAAACCGATAGAGTTCAAGCAAAAGATAAAATATATGATTCCTTAGTTTCTACAAACGCCGGATTTGCAAAAATGTTCTCGGAAAACCCAGACGCATTGTTTGTCACTGATTTGAAACATGCTCAATGGTCTGATAATTTTGAGGAATACATCAATTTAATGAAATTTAGCTTGGGGGTATAATATGAAAAATATACTTTGGGTCCAAACCAAAACAGAAACAGGTTCTGACGCCATCTTGAGAAATGGTGAAATAGGTAATCAAGCTGATTACGACAAAATGCGTCAGATAAAGAAAACCACTTCATGGGAGCAATTGACTCCAGAACCATACAATGTAAAGAAGTGTGAAGATATGTTTTTTATTCAAGGTTATCTTGAAGATGTAGATTACCTTAGCTCGAGATTACCATTTGAATTTTTATGCTATTGTACGTCCTTTCATGAATTGTTTGAGGATTTGAAAAAAGCTCTTGAAACATTAAACTATCGCTTAAATGAAAATGATGTAAATAGAACAATTGGCAGATTGAAGAATTCAAATGTTTCCATTAACGGAACATGTTTGAAAATAGATTTGCTTGTAGCATATTTAGAAAAGCTAATAAGTATTTGCAAAAAACTTGCTGAATTCTGTAAGAAACATCCTATTGTTTCATTAATTGTAGCGGCTTTGTTTGCTGTTGTTGTAAAGAAAATACTTCAAGGAGATAATTAGGAGCTATTATGGAAAATCCCAAAATCATTATACCACGTCCGGCTTACATTGCTGAAAGTTTCAAATGGATGTTGAATGATTTAAAGAAAGTCTATGAAAATGATGATGATAAAAAATCTTTATGTCAATCAGCCTTAGATGACGTGTCTAATGGCTGTATAAAAATTTGTTCCATCGAAAAACTAAAGAAAGATAATCTTGTCTTTATTGATCGCATAGGCAATGTTAATCCAAAGGAAAATGAAGTCTACATTCAAAATCCCTATTTAAGCACTCAATACATAAGTTCTGAGTATTTTCTTGAAAATGTTCAGAAGCAACGTTATAATCTTTACAAATTGCTTTTGCAGAAATTAGGTGCAAAACATGTTTATAAGAAAACAAATACAAATAATATTAACGAAAGTGATTTAAAAATTGACCTTAATGTGGGTAAAGAAAGCAAAGCGAAAGATAATGAAAAAGGATTTGCTGATAAAGACGAAAAAAGTATGAAATTATCTTTGGAAAAAGAACTTAAGGAGTTACTTGAAGAAAATTATTGGGAAGATTTTTCATTTGAAAATAATTCAAGTGAGGGCTTTTCTAAAGTTCACTGGAATAGAGCAAAGGAATTTGTTTCGAAAAACAATCTTCAAGATGATACAGAATTTAGCACTTTGTTAGAACAGAGAAATCCCGACAATCCATCTTTATTAAGGACATTTGAAACGCACTATAATAGTAAAAAGGATTGTACATCTGTATTGGACTTGAATTTTGAAATAGATATTGCAAAAACTGCTTTCGGTTTCAATCCTGCAACAAAAGTAATAAACAAGTTCTTAAAATTGTCTTTCGACATTGACTTTAAGCTAAAAAGAAAATTGCACAATATTATGGAGCAATCTATAGAACTGAAAGTTGAATTTTAGTTTCGACAGCAACTAATTGAAATGAATTTCTTTTCCAAAACTTTATTCGTTAATTTCTACCCATACATAGGTAAGGATTATGCAAATGCTCTGCACAAAATTCTTGTGCTAGGCGAATCGCATTACGGTCCGCAATCTAACAATGGCTACCACGAGTGGACTCGTGAGGTGGTCGAGAAGGATTTCCTGGGAAACTACGATAAGGGAGCGACACTCCCTAAATGGGCGCAGTGCCACCGCAATACGGCAAATGTTCTTGCTTCGATCCGTGATGTAAATCCGCACGAAGTTTACGATAAAATTGCCTTCTATAATTTCTTCCAAAAAAGCATTGGCGAAGGCGACCACGCGGATAAACGTTATTTAACGGCAGAATTAAAGGATTTGTCTGCCAAAGCCCTTGCCGAGGTTATGGAAATTCTGCGTCCTGATTTGATTGTCGGTTGGGGGTGGGATAATCTTGAATGGAAATATCTCCCGCAGGCTCGTGATCAAATTGAGATTAGCAAGAATTGTGCTGGAATAAACCTACATTTGTTCACATTGAACGGCTTCCCGCCCGTCCCCATTTGGTGTATGCACCATCCGTCTATGGGTATAAACATTGATGCCCATAGAGAATGTTTTTCTAAAATCAAGAAATACCTCAAATGGTGAATTTCTTGGTGTATTTGCGTTAGGGGGCGTCGCACTTTTGTGGCGAGACGCGTAGCGGCTCGATGAGCCGAAGGCGAACAGCACCCGACCCGGCAAGCCGGGGAACGCCCTCAAAAAAAACTCCAAATAGACAATAAACAATCCGAAAGGATTTAAAAACTGTTCGGTTTTGCGCAAAACCATTTGGAGTAGAATTTTTAGGCCCATATCCCTATTTTTGCACCGCAAAAAAAAGAGGATACAATGAGCCTACCAAAGATCAACATTGAAAAAATCAACGAGCGATTCGGCCGTTTTGGCGAATTTTTGCTCGCACACCGCGCCATTATGCTAGTGGCGTTTGTCGTTTTGCTCGCAGTTTCGGTCGTGGGCATGAAAAAAATCTACGTCGAGGCGTCGTGGGACAGCTACTTTATCGAGGGCGACCCGATGCTTGTCGAAACGGACAAGTTCAAGGAAACTTTCGGTAACGACTATTTCGTGGGCGTGCTGGTCGAAAGCGACCATTCCATCTTGACGCCGGACAACCTGAAGCTATTGCGCGAGCTTTCGAACGAACTGCGCGACAGCCTCTCGTATTCCGACGGCAAGGCGACTTCGATTGTCGATTTGGAATACATGCTCGGCACCGAAGAGGGCATGGAAATCACGCAGATTGTGCCCGAAGAAATCCCGACAGACGAAGCGGGCCTCGCAGAAATCGAGAAGCGCCTGGCCGACAAGCCGGAACTGGCGAAGAAGCTGATTTCGAGTGACCGCAAGCAGGCCTTCATCAACATCAAGCTGCGCCCCTTCCCCGAAGATGACCTGTGGAAAGCCGAAGGCGAAGCGAAGGGTGAAAAGGCGGAAGCCCCCGACATGAAAACGGGTCGCGAAACGGCAGCAATCATCGCGAAGGAAAAGTATGCACCGCTGAATCCGCGCGCTACGGGCATGCCTTACTTGAGCTTCGAGAAGATGACTTACATCGGTCAGGAAATGGGTCGCATTTTCATCATGACCATTCTCTGCGCCATCATCGTGATGTTCTTGGTGACACGTTCGCTGCGCGGAATCGTCTCGCCGTTGATTACGACTTTTGCGGGAGTCATCATGACTTTCGGCCTGGTGGGTTATCTCGGACTTTATATGGATGCAACCAACATCATGGTGCCCGTGATTTTGGCCTTCGCCGTTTCAATTGCATACAACATTCACATCAACTCATTCTTCCGCAAGAACATGATGCTTACGGGCAAACGCAAGGAATCGGTGCTTTACGCCATGCGTGAAACGGGCTGGTCGGTGCTTTTCTCGGGCCTTACCACGATTGTCGCGTTGCTCAGTTTCCTTTCGGTGATGCTCAAGCCGATTCGCTCCGTGGGCATTCTCTCGTCGATTGCGATTGCATTCATTCTTCTCGTGGCGCTGACGGTTTCGCCGATTCTCCTGAGTTTCGGCAAAGACAAGAAGCCGAACGCGAAGGTGCTTGAACGCGGTGACACGCGCATGGGAGTCATTCTCGATTCTATCGGAAAATTCGTTCTCGGGCACGGCAAGCCGATTGCGATTGTATTCGCCATCGTAACTGCAATTTCTGCTTTCGGGCTCACCAAGATAGAACCCGCCTTTGACGTAGAACGCACCATGGGCCGCAAGGTCGAATACGTGAACAAGATGCTCTACGTGGCAGAATCCGAAATCGGAAGCTTCTATTCGTACGACCTGGTGATTGACTTTGGTACAAACGACAAGGCCAAGGAAGTCGAGAATCTGAAAAAGCTCGAACAGTTGCAGGATCATGCCGGCAAGTACCCGCTCACCAAGCGTTCCACCTCCATTCTTGACATCGTCAAGGATTTGGACCGCACGCTGAACGAGAACCGTCAGGATAAATACGCCATTCCCGAAACGGAAGAAGAAGTCGCTCAGCTGCTTTTGCTCTACGAAAACGCGGGCGGCAGCGAAGCAAGCTACTGGATGGATTACGATTACAGGAAGCTCCGCCTGATGATTGAAATTTCGAGCTACAACTCCAACGAACTCCAGAAGGAAATCGAGGACTTGCAGAATTTCGCACGCAAGCTTTACCCGGACGCAAAGGTGACTGCCGTAGGAAACCTGCCGCAGTTCACCGCCATGCAGCAGTACCTGGAAGTGGGCCAGATGACGTCGTTCCTGATTTCTGTAGTCATCGTGGCTGTCCTTTTGATGATCGTTTTCGGCAGCATTCGCACGGGCCTTATCGGCATGATTCCGAACATTGCGCCGGGCATTTTCGTGGGCGGCTACCTTGGACTCACGGACATTCCGCTTGACATGATGACGGCGACGCTCATCCCGATGATTATCGGCCTTTCCGTCGACGACACGATTCACTTCATCAACCACGGGCATGTGGAATTTGACCGCACCCACGATTACCGCGAATCGATTCTCAACGTATTCCGCACGGCAGGCCCGGCACTCGTGATGACGACGATTATCATGGTGGCGACATTTGCGGGCTTTACCACCTCGGCCGCAACGCAGATGTTCAACTTCGGCTTCGTGGTGTTCGTGGGCCTTGTCTCGGCACTGCTCGCCGACCTGTTTGTGACACCGCTTTTAATCAAGAAATTCAAGATTTTTGGAAAATAGGAGAAATTTATGAATATGAAATTCGCAAAAAAAGCCGCGACAATTATTGTCGCCTTGAGCGCCATGGTGAGCGCAGAAACTTTGACCGGCCGCGACATCGTGCAAAAAGTGCATGACCGCCCCGATGGCGACACACGCAGTTCCGAACTCTCAATGACTCTCATCAACAAGAGCGGAGCCAAGCGCGAACGCAAGATTACCTCGTTTGCAATGGACGTGGGTAAGGACACCAAGCAGATCATGTTCTTCCGCTACCCCAACGACGTGAAGGGCACAGGATTCCTGACTGTCGATTATGACGACATCAACAAGGATGACGACAAGTGGCTTTACCTGCCCGCCATGAAAAAGACGCGCCGCATTAGCGGAAAGAGTTCCAAGACGGATTACTTCATGGGCTCCGACTTCACTTACGACGATGTGGGCCTGCGCAACATCGACGAAGACACGCATACATTTGTGCGCGAAGAAAAGGTCGATGGCGTGGACTGCTGGGTCGTTGAATCCGTGCCGAAAAAAGGCGACGAAATCTTCTCGAAGAAAATCTCCTGGATTCGCAAGGACTGCCTGATTGCAGCGAAAGTGGAATACTACGACAAGCTCGGCAAACTGCACCGCTCGCTGAAAGTTGAAAACGTGGTTCAGGTAGACGGTTTCTGGTCTATCGCCAAGATGAGCATGGAAAACGTGCAGACCAACCACAAGACACTCCTTGAATTCGGCGACATCAAGTTCAACATTCCGCTTGACGCAAAGACATTCACCGTCCCGCGCCTGGAAAGAGGACTCTAGCAATGTCTAAATTCTGGTGGTTAGCGATCGGAATGGCGGCAGCGACCGCCTTCGCCCAAGAATCTCCATTCCAGTTTAACGGGTTCGTGGATACGTATCACGCCCTGCAAACGCAGCATCCGCACGATTTTACCACGTCGCGGACGCGCCTGCGCGCAGAACTCCGCGTGGATTACGAGAACGCCTACTTGTTCACCAGCCTGAATGGCGTGCACAACAGCATTCTCGAAGACCGCACCGGAGTGCAGTTGCAAGAGGCGTATTTCAACTACCAGAATGACTTTCTTGAAATTCGTGCGGGCCGCCAGATTGTGGTATGGGGCGTTGCCGACGGGCTTCGCGTTACCGACTTGATTTCGCCTGTAGATTACACCGAATTCATGTCGAGCGATTACGACGACATGCGCATGGCTGTCGACGGTTTTCGCATCAAGTACCCCGGCGAACGCGTGAATGCCGAAATCGTTTACGTGCCCGTGCCGCGATACTTCCAGATGCCCATGCAAGAAGAAAACCCCT
Organism: Fibrobacter sp. UWB5; assembly: GCF_002210295.1. Classification (NCBI taxonomy): domain Bacteria; kingdom Pseudomonadati; phylum Fibrobacterota; class Fibrobacteria; order Fibrobacterales; family Fibrobacteraceae; genus Fibrobacter; species Fibrobacter sp. UWB5. Next base: position 77,057 of record NZ_MWQH01000005.1, read on the forward strand.
GGCGTCCTGAATTGCCCGAAAAAGCGAGCATCGATTTCCCGGAAGGTCCCGATGCCAAATTCAAGAACGGCGACTTCGGAACGCGAGTCTCGTTCTTCCTCTCAAATCTAGATTTCTCTGTCTCGGCGCTCCATACGCATAACCAGTCGCCTGTCTCCGTCGCGGGTTACGACCCCGTCAAGGATTCCATTGTCATCCACGGCATTCACGAAACCATGACCATGATCGGTGGCGACCTCTCTATGCCTATCGGCGAATTCGTGCTGCGTGCAGAAATCGCAGAATACTTCGGTGAAGCGCTCGGTTACGCAAGCAATCTCGATTACGCCCGCAAGAATACCTTCAATGCGCTTGGTGGAATCGACTGGTACGCCGGCGACAACTGGACTTTCATGGTGCAGTATTTGCACAAGTACATCGCCGACTATTCGCATAACTTGGCCGCCGAAAAGAATTCCTCCGAAATGACCTTCCGTATTTCAAAGGAACTGCTGAACAACACGCTCAAGCTTTCGCTCTACGGCATGTTCGACATTGACAACCTTGCCTATTACGCGCGCGTTTCGGGCGATTACTCAGTTACTGACCAAGTGATGCTCTCGCTCGGTTATGACCACTTTGGCGGCAAGCGCGGGCAACTCGCAGGCTACGACAAGAATCGCGAACTTTGGGCGAAAGCGAAGTATTACTTCTAATAAGACCTAATGAATTTTGAATTTGAATCAAACTCCCGCAATCCCTATTCCGCATTCATGATGCGGCGTGTATTTTGCTTTGGCATTGTTATCGCCGTTTTGCTGCACGCAGGCTTTTACGCTTGGGGATTCCTGAAGCGGACGCAGGTGGTTACCACCCGCGAAGACGCCGAGGTGATTCATGTGGAGCAATTACTGCTCCAACCGCCTCCACCCCCGCCCGAAGTCAAGAAAATCGTGAAGAAGGTGGTTCGCGCCAAGATTATCCCGAACATCGTGCAAGATACCGTGCCGGAACCTGAACCGGAGCCAGAGCCGGAACCGATCGTGGTGACAGACGCGGAACCCGTTGTCGAAGCGCCCGCCGAGCCTGTGGCACCGCCCCCGCCGCCACCTCCACCGAAACCTTCGAAGGATTCGCTGATGAAGGTGACGAAAGCCTACCTTATCGGGCTTTCCAAGGCGTTTGAAAAGCAGAAGGACTACCCCGCAACGGCCCGCCGCTTAAAGCAAGAAGGCACCGTGCGCGTGCAATTCACCGTTGCAAAGGACGGAAGCATCAGCGGAGCAACCGTTTCGAAACCGTGTCCGTATTCTTCGCTGAATGAAAGTGCGCTTGCCGCCGTGCAGGCCGTGCCCAAATTTGATCCAATTCCAGCTGTACTTGGCAAGGACTCCTGGAAAATGGAAATTCCAATCAAGTATAACCTTCACTAACAAAGGAGATTCCGGCTCGGAGGCCGGAATGACATAAACATGAACTACATCTTAGATTTTATTCAACAGGGCGGCGTTATCGCCTACGTACTCGTGGCGATGAATTTCGTCGGTTATTCCATCATCGTATGGAAAATCATTTCGCTGATTCTCTTTAACAGGAGCATCCGCAAGCGCCTTCCGTCTAAAATTCTGCACCGCGTGGTGAGCCACAACACCGATCACCACATCATTATGGAAAGCATCCGCACCGAAATCGCACTCGCTTTCTCGCCGTTACAGAAGGGCATGACCACGATTGAAAACATCGCCAGCATTTCTCCGCTGCTGGGCCTTTTGGGAACCGTGTTCGGCATCTTCAACGCCTTCAGCGTCATCGCCGTTTCGGGCCTTTCTGATGCAGGCGCATTCGCCACAGGCATCAAACTCGCCCTTATTACGACGGTGATTGGTCTTGTAGTCGCCATTCCGCACGTCATCGCCTTCAACTACCTGAATGCCAGCATGGAATCGGAACAGGACAACGTTGAAAACGATGTACTTTTGCAGCTGGGCCGCATTCTCAAGGAAAAGGACCACATTCGTTCTCAGAGCGCCGATTCCGCAAACGAGGATGCATAAATGGCCAAGCGCACCCGCCGAATCCGCCCCGACATGACGCCGCTCATCGACTGCGTCTTCTTGCTGCTGGTGTTCTTTCTGGTGACATCGGTATTCAAGCAAGACGAATCGGTGCTCAAGCTGATTCTGCCGGAAACACAGACCGAAACCAAGCGCGACACGCCCGAAGGCCTGTACATTGAGCTTTCCGAGACAGAACTCGCCTTTAACGGCCAACGTGGCACTCCCGACGAACTCCGCGAAAAAGCCGCTGCGGTGCAGAATAAGAAATCCCCTGTCGCCATCAAGATCGACAAGGGAACAACTTACGAGCGCATCGCCGTCATCCTTGATATTTTACAGGTGCAAAAACTGTACAATATCCAGCTGATTAACGAGATGGAAAGCGCGGAATAAAACCACTTGCGGCATTCTTCTGCCGCAGGGTTTTATACGCGGCCCGCGAACTGGTTCGTAAACAGCAACAGTCCCGAAATAAAGATAATGACACCGCCTGCGAGAGTCGCGACGGTGTATATTTTTGTCGCAATACGGGTGTGGGCACTCCCCTTGTCGATTCCCTTGCGGAATGCCACGGCCGCAATCCCGAAGGCCACATTCGTAATCGTCATGCCGATGCAAATGACAAGCGCACCCAGGAGCGAAAGCGCCACCATCGAATTCAGCAGGCAGAAAAGCACAATCAACGCCACAGCCGGACAAGGCACAATTCCCGTAACGGCGGCAACACCCAAGATTTCACGCCAGCGGGCAATCGGCGGCAATTTAGACTCCGCAACAGCCCCCTCCGCAGACTCCATCCGAGCACAACATCCGCAGCCCTTGTGCGACTTGAACACATCACGAATCGCTAGCACCACCAGCAACACACCCGTCAGCATAATCAGCGCATAGCTTGCCCGCTCGATTCCAATGCGCCCCGTCTCAAACGCCGAAAATACCGTCGCCTTGAAAATCGCATACAGAATCAGCAGCAAGAGAACAGCACTCATCGTGTGCGTCACCGTAATGCCTGCGCCAAGCGCAACGCCCTGCCGCCAGCGACCACGACGCGCAATAAAATATCCGACCACAATCGACTTTCCATGTCCGGGGCCAAGCGCATGCAACATGCCGTACACAAGGCAAATCGCAAGGAACTTCCAGATGGCATTCCAATCGCCGCTTTTCATCGCCGAAATCGTCGCCGTCAACTTTTCACGAAGAACCTTCTGCTCCTCCGCAATCACCGTATAAAGCGACCGCGATTTTTCTACCGGTTTTTCAGGCACTACAGCAGATTCCGCAGCAACCTCCGGCGCAACCGATTTGACAGTCACCTCCGTCGCAGCCGGCGCATCCGAAGCGCCTCCCACATCAAAACGCTTTTTCTTGACCGCCGCCGAAGCCGCCACCGCTATCAAAAGAACCAGCAAAAACACAATGGACTTTTTCATAAAACACCAACCATCACTTCTTATACCTTAAAAAAAGACCTTCCGTATCGCTTCTGAAAGCACGGAATAACGTGAGCCCGCGAACCTCGTCAGGGAAAAACTCTACATCCAGCCCATCAGGAGCATCGACATCCGCATTTTCCATATCGGTCGTCATCTGGATATAATTCGTCTGATCACTGACCACAATCACAAGCATCGTGTAATCTGATGTTGCCGGAATAGAATAAGCTACCTTAAAATCAAGCACCAGTTTCCCATTTTTCATAGCCGCCGAAAACCCTTCGATTTTCTGTGCCGGAGCAAACTTACTTTCAACCGTCACATAGTTAAAATAGCCGCTTTGCTTCAAAGGGTCAAGCACGAGTTTTTTTATTTCGTTGGCCTCTTTCCCCGTGATTTTACCATCACCGTCGGCATCAGCAGAGGCAACCATCGCCGCACTGTACACCTCGTCAAAGGTCCAACGATTCTGGACCCCCGTAAAGGCATCTTGACTGAACAAGGCCTTAATAGATACGTCGGCAAATACGTGCGGGTGCGCCTCGGCCATGACAACAAAGCCGACCAATAGCATTAAAATATACGACAATCGCATCCGCAAGAATTTTCCTCGATTTCACCCTAAATATAAAAGAAAAATTTACCATTTTTTGTTCATTTTTCGTAAAAAATCCATATATATATAGAACTAGTTGTTTTTATATTTTCCGCTCGTCTTTAGTTTGGGCCCTCGCATGATTCGTTTTTTTGTTGCCGTTCTTGTCGCTGCTTCGTTATCGCACGCAATCACCTCTATCCCGATTAACGGAATCAAGGCTTCAGCAACACTACCCGACATTGGCCAGACGACGTACAGACCCGAAAATATGGTCATGAAAAAACATGTGCACCCGTTTTTTCAAGTTTGGGGAGCCAAGTACAAAAACAAGCCCATAACCCTGGAATTCCTGGTAGAAGCCCAGCGACTTGACCTTATCACCATTTATAACGGTTTTTTGCGGGATTCTTCGGCTTACACGAATTACAGCCTAGCAAAGACCATCAAGATTTACCAGAACACCACCGACAACCTGATCAAGGTGCATACGCTCGCCAAGCCCAATTGGCGCGGGCACAAAGACCCCCTTGCCGACGTGATCGTGTTCGATAAACCGCTCAAGAACGTATTCAAGATTATCATTGAAATCGAGGACATTTACCCGGGCAAGCTCTACCAGGATGTATGCATCGCCTTGATCAAATTCTGGGGATTCACCCGCCTGCCGCACAAGCCCAACTTTGCGCAGCTGACCGACGTGCGCGACGGACAGACCTACAGAACCATCAGCGTGGGCGACCACATTTGGATGGCCCAGGATTTGCGCTACAAGACAAGCGGTAGCCGCCCATTTACCGATGCAAACAGGCCCAATGTAAAGATCCCGACGGATGCAGGCCTGGAATACCCCACCGCCGACATCGAATACAATATTTGCCCAGAAGGCTGGCGTCTCCCGACCCAGACAGAATTTACAAATCTGCTGACAGACCTTTCGCCTACGGCCTCTTACGACGACCTTTTTTCGACCGCCTACCGCAAGCCGCGCTATTCCATTCACCAAATTGGAAAACTGAGCGGTTCGCAGTCGTACTCTACCGACGCCGAAGTCTTTTTCTACCCCACGAACGCCTATGGCATGAACTTTTCGACGCTCACCCGCCGCTATTACGATAGCGAGTGCACCGAAGAAACCGGCGAGACTTACGCTTTTGGCTCTTACTGGACCGTAGATTCCAAGGAAATCCCGCTTTGGCCCGACGAAAACGGCAATGTAGAAGTCAAGCAACTCAGGCATTACCGCTTTGGCGGCACCGACTACTGCGAAGCGATGCTCTGCCACGAAGACTATCATTTTGTCCGCTGCATCAAGGACGACGGTTACACGCCGCCGACCTATACAAATTCAGAAAGCCCCGACACAGGCTTTACAGATTCCGTAAATGAATAAGCGAATTTTCAATTTTTGAAAAAGATTGAATTTTTGTAAAAACAAGAAATTTGGCGATTCTGCAAAGAATTCGCCATTTTTTGATTTTGGCACGCGTTTTGCTTTTATGGCACCGAAAACAAAACATAATAGGAGATTGCCATGAGCAACGAATACAGATTAAAAGCTATCAAGGAAATCGCCAGCGAAAACGCCGGCGCAAACCTCCCCGCAGCACCCGCAAACATCGACTTCTACGGCGAAGACGTTTTCAACGCCGAGGCCATGCGCGCATATCTTCCCAAGGACATTTGCAAGAAGCTCTTCGCCACCATCGACGGCGGCGCACCGCTTGACCCGAGCATCGCTGGCGAAGTTGCCCACGCCATGAAAAAGTGGGCAATCGACCGCGGCGCTACCCACTTTACTCACTGGTTCCAGCCCCTTACCGGTTCCACCGCCGAAAAACACGACTCCTTCCTCGAACCCGAAGATGGCAAGGCAATCCTCGCCTTCAGCGGCAAGAACCTGATCGTCGGTGAACCGGACGCCTCTTCTTTCCCGAGCGGCGGCCTCCGCTCTACGTTTGAAGCCCGCGGCTACACCGCCTGGGACCCGACCTCTCCGGCATTCATCAAGCGCCACGGCAACGGCGCAACGCTCTGCATCCCGACCGCTTTCTGTAGCTACACTGGCGAAGCATTGGACAAGAAGACTCCGCTTCTCCGTTCTATTCAGGCCCTCCAGAAGTCCGCCGACCGCCTCATGGGTCTCTTCGGCGTTGCCCAGCAGAAGGTCACAGTCACTCTCGGTGCCGAACAGGAATACTTCCTGATCGACAAGCGTTTCTACCTGCAGCGTCCGGACCTGTACCAGGCCGGTCGCACCCTGTTTGGCGCCGCTCCGGCAAAGCACCAGCAGATGGAAGACCACTACTTCGGTAGCATTCCGGCACGCATCATCAACTTCATGAACGATGTGGAAAAGGAACTCTGGAAGCTCGGCATTCCGGCCAAGACCCGCCACAACGAAGTCGCTCCGGCCCAGTTCGAACTTGCCCCGATGTTCGAGGAAGTGAACCTCGCCTGCGACCACAACATGCAGATTATGGAAGTGCTCCGCCAGGTTGCGGACCGCCATGGTCTCGTCTGCCTGCTGCACGAAAAGCCGTTTGCCGGCATCAACGGTTCCGGTAAGCACAACAACTGGTCCGTGAACTACGGCAAGACCAACCTTTTGAACCCGGGCAAGGACCCGCACCAGAACGCCATCTTCCTCACCACGCTCTGCGCTGTGATCTACGCTGTCGACACCCACGCCGACTTGCTCCGTATGGCTGTCGCTAGCGCCGGTAACGACCACCGTCTCGGTGCCAACGAAGCTCCTCCGGCAATCATCTCCATGTACCTCGGCGACCAGCTCGCCGACGTCATCGACCAGCTCGAAAAGGGCGATCCGAAGTCCAGCAAGCAGGCCGGCGCCCTCAAGCTCGGTTCTGACACGCTCCCGCCGCTCCCGCGCGACGCTACCGACCGTAACCGTACATCGCCCTTCGCCTTCACCGGCAACAAGTTCGAATTCCGCGCTCCGGGTTCCAGCCAGAGCTGCTCCGAACCGAACGTCATCCTCAACACGATCGTGGCCGAAGCCTTCGACCTCATCGCCGACAAGATGCAGAGCGTTCCGGCCGACAAGTTCCACGAAGAACTGCAGAACCTGTTGCAGAAGATCGTGAAGGAACACAAGCGCGTTATCTTCAACGGCAACGGCTATACCGACGAATGGGTCGAAGAAGCTGCCAAGCGCGGCCTCCCGAACATCCGCACCACCATGGAAGCCCTCCAGGCCCTCGCCAAGAAGGAAAACGTGGCCCTGTTCGAAAAGTACGGCGTGTTCAACAAGCGCGAACTCGACTCCCGTTACGAAGTCAACATGGAAGATTACCACAAGAAGATCCACATCGAAGGCAAGATTGCATTCGATATCGCAAAGAACGTGGTGCTCCCGCAGGTGCTCTGTGCATACTCTAACGCATTGAAGACCAACGAGTTAGCTAAGGGTCAGGGCTTCTACGCTGTGGACGGTTACGCTCGCGAACTCGGCGACAAGCTCAAAGAACTTGAAGCCGCAGTCGCCCAGATGGAAACTGCCCTCGGCGAAAAGCACGAAGTCATCCTCGACGCTATGGCCAACCTCCGCATTATCGTGGACAAGATCGAAAGCATCGTGCCCGACGAAAAGTGGCCGCTGCCGAAGTATCGCGAAATGCTGTTTATTTACTAATTGTACTCCAAAACCTCATAATAATCCGAACCTCAAAAATGCAATTCGTCGGCCCCGCGCCGGCGGATTGCTTTTAAAAAAGTTTAACCCCTCGTGACTCAAAAAAATTATTCAAAAACACTCTTCCACCCTTGGGTCAAGATTTACTATATTTTGAGCCCGATGAAAATATCGGAATCCATCGAGGCACACATGAGTACCGCCGTTGCAGGAATCTCGCAACGCAACCAGGTGACTCTCTCTGGATTTCACAAAATTTCTTTTTTTCACATTTTTTATCGTCTTTATCGTTTGGCAAAAGCATTTGGCTTTTGCCTTTATTTTTATGCAGGAACAACGGCAAAGACGCCTTCAAGTTTTAACTACACAACGAGTACATTATGAATACTGATAGATTCAACTGGAAAGCGAAACGCGAAAAGAAGGCGTTTCTGGCACTGGCAGACGGAACCGTTTTCAGGGGCTACGCCTTTGGCGCTGCTACCGACACCGTCGGCGAAGCCGTGTTCAACACCGGTATGGCCGGTTACAAGCAGATCTTGACTGACCCCTCTTACGCGGGCCAGTTCGTGGTGTTCACCACCGCCGAAGTCGGCGCCTACGCTGCAAACCATGAAAAGTCCGAATCGCGCGACGTGTTCCTGAACGGCATCGTCGTGAACTCGTTGGACGAAGTTTCCAAGGAACTGAACGAAGAAAGCCTGCACGACTACATGCTCAAGCACAACAAGCCGGGCATTGCAGGCGTCGACACCCGCGCCCTCACGATCCACCTGCGCAACAACGGTGCCCAGAAGGCCTACCTGCACGTAGACGGCACCGACATGAGCGAAGAAGAAGCAATCCAGAAGGCTCAGGAATGGGTCGGTCTGGACGGCCAGGACTACGCTAGCAAGGTCTCTGACCCGAACGGCTACGTGCTCAGCACTGAAGGTGACTTGCAGGTGGTCGCACTCGATTTCGGTATCAAGACGAACATCCTGAGAAACCTGGTGAACCAGGGCATGAAGGTCACGGTACTCCCGATTACCGCTACCTACGAACAGATCATGGCAAAGAACCCCGACGGCGTGTTCCTCTCCAACGGCCCTGCCGACCCGAACAGCCTTCCGCAGGTGGTCGATGTCGTCAAGAAACTCTTGGGCAAGATTCCTCTGATGGGCATTTGCCTGGGCAACCAGTTGCTCGGCCTCGCTTTTGGCGCAAATGTCTCTAAGCTCAAGTTCGGCCACCACGGTTGCAATCATCCGGTCAAGAACGTAAAGACTGGCGCCGTCGAAATCACGAGCCAGAACCACAACTACGCTATCGATGCTATTACGCTCCCCGAAGAAGTCGAAGTCACTCACATCAACCTGAACGACAACACGGTCGAAGGCATCCGCCACACGACGCTGCCGGCATTCAGCGTGCAGTACCACCCGGAATCCGCTCCGGGCCCGAACGATTCTCTCTACCTGTTTAGTGAATTCAGACAAATGATCGAAGAATTCAAAGCAAAACAAGTCAGCACCCCCAAGCCCGCTGAAGTCCCCAAAGAGGTAAAAAATGTCCTCCTCTAAAGCTGCCGCAAAAAAACAGACCAAGTACATTTTCATTACCGGCGGCGTGGTAAGTTCGCTCGGCAAAGGAATCACCTCCGCTTCGCTCGCTCTCCTCCTCAAGAGCCGCGGCTACAAGGTGTTCATGCAAAAGCTCGACCCGTACCTGAACGTGGACCCGGGTACCATGAGCCCTTACCAGCACGGCGAAGTTTTCGTGACCGACGACGGCTACGAAACCGACCTTGATTTGGGCCACTACGAACGTTTCGCAGGCGTGCAGTGCTCCAAGGCTTCCAGCTACACTTCGGGCCGCATCTATTCTTCTGTGCTTGCCAAGGAACGCGCCGGTAAATACCTGGGCGGTACCGTGCAGGTCATCCCGCACATCACCAACGAAATCAAGGATGCCTTCCGTTCTGCAGCCGAAAGCGGCGCCGACATCGTGCTCTGCGAAATCGGCGGTGTCGCAGGCGACATCGAATCGCTTCCGTTCCTCGAAGCCGCAAGGCAGTTCCGTTTTGAAGTCGGCGTCGAAAACACCTGCTTTATCCACCTGGTTTTGGTGCCTTACCTGAAGGCCGCAGGCGAACTCAAGACAAAGCCTTCGCAGCACTCGGTTGCCGAACTCCGCAACATCGGTATCTTCCCGGACATTCTCGTGTGCCGTACCGAAATGACGATCCCGCAAGATCACTTGGACAAGCTCGCGCTCTTCTGCAACGTGAAGCCCGAATGCGTCATTGAAGAAAAGGACGTGAAGGACTCCGTTTACGCCGTGCCTCGCGAACTTTCCAAGCAGGAACTCGACCTCCGCGTGCTTGAACAGCTCCATCTGAGCGTGCACCCGATTATCCACTCCGAATGGGACAAACTCGTCAAGAAGGCTACCCAGCCCAAGTACGAATGCACCATCGCGCTGGTGGGCAAGTACATCGCCATCCGCGACGCCTACAAGTCCGTGCACGAAGCCTTGCAGCACGCCGGCATGGAACACAATGCCAAGGTGAAGGTGGAATGCATCGAAGCCGAAGAACTTGAAAAGAATCCGAACCTCATCAAGAATGCCGACGGCATCTTGATTCCGGGAGGTTTCGGTAGCCGCGGCGTGAACGGCAAGTGTGTTGCCATCAAGTATGCCCGCGAGCACAAAATTCCGCTGCTCGGCATTTGCCTTGGCATGCAGTGCTGCGTGATTGAATTTGCGCGCAACGTACTCGGCTGGAAGGACGCCAACTCCACGGAATTCGACGAAAAGACAGCCCACCCGGTCATTGACTTGATGGACGAACAGAAGAACGTCACCGAAAAGGGCGGCACCATGCGCCTCGGCGCTTACCCGTGCAAGCTCATGAAGGATTCCAACGCCGCAAAGCTTTACAAGAGCGAAAAGATTAGCGAACGCCATCGTCACCGCTACGAATTCAACTACAATAGCGAATTCCGCAAGGAACTCGAAAAGGCCGGTCTGAAAATCGCCGGCACATCGCCCGACGGCAAGCTCGTAGAAATGGTGGAAATCAAGAACCACCCCTACTTTGAAGCCTGCCAGTTCCATCCGGAATTCAAGAGCCGTCCTACGGCACCGCACCCGCTGTTCAGCGGACTTGTAAAAGCCGCTCTTGCACAGAAAAATGGCAAAACAAAAACCGCGACCGCAAAAGCCGCGCAGAAGAATTTGAATGGAGGCAAAAAGAATGCCTAAGCGTACAGACATCAAGAAGATTATGCTCATTGGTTCTGGCCCGATCGTGATTGGCCAGGGCTGCGAATTCGACTACTCCGGCGTGCAGGCCTGTAAGGTGTTGCGCCGCGAAGGTTACGAAGTGGTGCTCGTGAACTCCAACCCGGCCACTATCATGACCGACCCCGAAATGGCCGACCGCACCTACATCGAGCCACTGAGCGTCGATATTCTGCACGAAATCATCCGTCGCGAACGTCCGGACGCCTTGCTCCCCACACTCGGTGGCCAGACCGCTTTGAACCTCGCCATGGAACTCAATGAACGCGGCATTTTGGACCGCTACCAGGTGGAACTTATCGGTGCAAAGGCCGAATCCATCCAGCGCGCCGAAGACCGCCACCTGTTCAAGGAAGCCATGCTCAAGATTGGCCTGGACCTCCCACGTTCCGGTTCCGCACACTCCATGAGCGAAGCAACCGCTATCGCTAACACCATCGGCAGCTGGCCGCTGATTATCCGTCCGGGCTTTACGCTGGGCGGCACGGGCGGCGGTATCGCCCACAACCCTGAAGAATTCGAAACCATCGTGAACCGCGGTTTGGACGCATCGCTCAACAACGAAGTGCTTATCGAAGAATCGCTGCTTGGCTGGAAAGAATTCGAAATGGAAGTCATGCGCGATAAGAAGGGCAACGCCGTTATCGTCTGCTCCATCGAAAACCTCGACCCCATGGGCGTGCACACCGGCGACTCCATCACGGTTGCTCCGATCCAGAGCCTCGATGACCGCGCCTACCAGGCCATGCGTGACGACTCCCTGAAGGTCATGGAAGCTATCGGCGTGGAAACCGGCGGATCCAACGTTCAGTGGGCTATCGAACCCAAGACTGGTCGCCGCATCATCATCGAAATGAACCCCCGCGTATCCCGTTCTTCTGCACTTGCTTCTAAGGCAACGGGCTTCCCCATCGCAAAGATTGCAGCCCTCCTTGCCGTGGGCTACACGCTCGACGAACTCCGCAACGACATTACGCAAACGACCCCGAGTTGCTTTGAACCGGCACTCGACTACGTTGTCGTGAAAGTCCCGCGCTTCACCTTCGAAAAATTCCCGAAGGCCGATTCTACACTCGGCACCCAGATGAAGTCTGTGGGCGAAGCAATGGCTATCGGCTCCAACTTCAAGCAGGCCATGCAGAAGGCCCTGCGCTCGCTCGAAACAGGTTACGGTGGATTCGGTTCTTGCGCCAAGTGCGAAAAGTTCAAGGAATACGACGACGAAACGCTCACCAAGGAAGTCGCCCGTCCGAGCGCCGAACGCATCTTCGTGCTGTACGAAGCCTTCCGTCGCGGCTGGAGCATTGAAAAACTTTACGAGCTCACCAAGATTGACCGCTACTTTTTGCGTCACTTGGAAGAACTCGCCTACTTCGAAGACGAAATCAAGGCCGCCAAGTCTCTCGCCGGCCTCGCCAAGAATATTCCGCTGTTCCGCCAGGCCAAGGAATTCGGCTTTAGCGATATCCAGATTGCCTACATGTTCCACAAACGCCCCGAAGACGTCATGGAAGTGCGTAAGCAGATTGGCCTCAAGCCGAGCTACTACTCCGTAGACACTTGCGCCGGCGAATTCGAAGCCATTACGCCGTATTATTACAGCTGCTGGGCCGAAAATTCCGAACCGGTCCGCACGATTATCGGCAACCGCGGCAAAAAGCGCATCATGGTGCTCGGCGGCGGCCCGAACCGAATCGGTCAGGGTATCGAATTTGACTACTGCTGCTGCCACGCCGCCTTTACGCTGCGTCGCGAAGGCTACGAAGTCATCATGGTGAACTCGAACCCCGAAACGGTTTCCACCGACTACGATACCTCCGACAAGCTCTACTTTGAACCGCTCACGCTCGAAGACGTGATGGGCATTTACGAACGCGAAAACTGCGCGGGCGTGATTGTGCAATTCGGTGGCCAGACTCCGCTGAACCTCGCCATGCGTCTCAAGAAGGCCGGCGCAAACGTCGTAGGTACAAGTCCCGAAGACATTGACCTCGCCGAAGACCGCGACTTCTTCAAGCAGCTGGTCGACAAGGTCGGTATCAAACAGGCCGCATCTGGCATCGCCCACAACGTGGAAGAAGCCTTGGCTATTGTCGACCGCATTGGCTACCCCGTGCTTGTGCGCCCGAGCTTCGTTCTCGGCGGCCGCGGCATGGTGATTGTCTATAAGGAAAAATACCTCCGCAAGTTCGTAGAAGAAGCTGCCGCCATTGGTGAAGGCAAGCCGATTCTCATCGACCGCTTCTTGGAAGACGCCACCGAACTCGACGTGGACTGCATCAGCGACGGTAAGCACACCGTGGTGGGCGCCATCATGGAACACGTGGAACCCGCAGGCATCCACTCCGGCGACTCCGCAAGCGTGATTCCGCCCATGACGCTTTCCAAGGAAATCCAGGACAAGGTTCGTCAATACGCGAAGGACTTTGCAAGGGAACTCCACGTGGTCGGCCTCATGAACATGCAGCTCGCCGTGAAGGATGGCGAACTCTACATGATCGAAGTGAACCCGCGCGCATCCCGCACCGTTCCGTTCGTGTCCAAGTCCATCGGCGTTCCGCTCGCAAGTTACGCAAGCCGCTGCATGCTCGGCGAATCCCTCGAACAAATCGGCTTTACCGAAGAAGTCCGCGTGCCTTACGTGAGCGTCAAGGAAGCCGTGTTCCCGTTCGTCAAGTTCCCGGGCGTGGATATCACGCTTTCTCCGGAAATGAAGTCCACCGGCGAAGTCATGAGCCTCGATCGCGACCGCGGCCTTGCCTACCTCAAGAGCCAGCTCGCTGCAGGCAACAAGGTGCCGAGCGAAGGCAACATTTTCGTCTCGCTCAAGGACGAAGACAAGCAGAAGGCCGTTCCGCTCATCAAGCGCCTCGTAGACATGGGCTACCAGATTTACGCCACCCGCGGCACCTCGACGATGCTTTACAACGAAGGCATCAAGACCCGCGCCGTGTTCCGCATCTCCCGTGGCCGCCCGAACCTGCTGGACCTCATTCACGACAAGGAAGTCCAGTGGATCGTGAACACCACCGAGAACGGCGCCGAAGCCATGGTCGATGAAATCCAGATGCGCTCCAAGGCTGTGGTCTCTGGCATCCCCATCACCACGACGATTGCCGCCCTCACCTCTACCGTGGAAGGCCTCATGGACAAGCACGACTTCGGCCGCTTCGAAGTCTGCAGCCTCCAAGAGTACCATAGGCACGTGAAGAAGTAAGCGACATGTCATCCCGCCCACCGAGCCGGAATCTCCTATAAACTTTAAACGCAGACTCAATCGAGCCTGCGTTTTTTACTTTAACTAACCCTATATCTTGAATTGGGCTATTTCAAAACCATGTATTGCGTTTTGGCATTGCCACGTTTGATCATGTACACGCCGCGGCTTAGGCCTGCGCTTGTCATGGCGTTGCGGAGTTCACCGATATGTCCGGCCTGGAATTCGCCAACAAACGCTCCAAGCGGGCTAAACACCTTATATGTGCTTTGGAGGCTTTTGGGGGCAGAAAATCCGAAGGCGATAGCCTCTGTAGAATCTGCGGGCGGTTCCACCTTTGGTTCCTGCCACAGAATGAATTCGACTGTCGTTGCACTGCGGGCCGGAACGCTGTAACTGCACTTTGTATCGTCAACCTGAACTTCGTCACCTTCCTTGAGGTTATTGTTGTCGTCGGTGACGTAGGGCTTGAAGCTTCCAATTTTTGTGTTTCCGAAGTCAAAGTCCGCCTTGAATTCCTCATTCTTGGAATTGAGAATGACGACTGCAATTTTCGTCTTGAGGGAGTCGCGGTAGGCAGTGACCTTTACATCTCTTTCGGGATTCTTGGTGGCGTCGATTCTCATGGAGCCGGGTCGCGCGAAACGGCTGAAGTTCCCCATGACCCAGAGTCGCTTGGTAGGCTCCACATTGTCGGGGTTGCCTTGTCCTTGCGGCCAGAGGGCTCCGTTGCCGCAGCTGGCTTCGCTGCAGGAATAAATCCACCAGAAATGCCAGGCGTTCATGTTCGCAATAGTCAGGGCGTCATGGATTACACCTGCAACGCGGAGAGCACTTCCCATGCCCACGTCTTCCTTGTTACTTCCAAGATCATAGACTTCGGTTTCCCAGAATTCCTTGCCGGCTTCGTGAATTTCGGGGTAAGCGGCCGGGTCTCCGCCGTATTCGTGCGTCCCAAAAATGTCCGTGTATTTCAAGGCGGCAGGGTTGTTGAAGAAAGCTTTTTTGTAATTGGGGAATCCATACCAGTTGATAGCTTCGGTGCCAATAATTTTGATGCCCGTGGTATCGAGGGTGGGGCCAAGGTAGTCGCCGACCCAACGTGCCAATTCATCGGGTTCGTAGTGGTTGTCTCCGGTGCCGTCGGGCTCGTTTTGCGACGAAATTGCATATAGATTAACGCCAGCCTTCCGCATATCTTGCGTAAACTTCAAGATGGTGTTGGCCCAGTCCTGAGCGTGATTGAAATCCAAATGCTTTTTGTCACCGTCGTAATTTACGGTGTATTTGGATGTCCATGGGGCAGCCCAAACTTTGACGCCGTATTCACTCGCCTTTTTGGCGATACTTGTTTCGGAGGTGGTGCCGTCCGGAGCGATGCGGATGCGGTGCAGCGTAAGCCCTGCGCCACTGGTAGAGTCCCAAAGGAAGGCGGCATTCTTGTCGGTGATGGAACCGGCCCATGCCGAGGCGGCCCCAAAGCCACTGATGCGCTGGTATTCTTTGTCCATGTCAACGTTTATCGTAGCAGCACTGGCAAGAGTGCCCCAAAATGCGATGGACCCCGCAAAAAGAGAAAATCCCTTTATTGAAACCGTCATAAAACCTCCCAATTGAACTTTACTTACTATAAAATATGTTGAAAAATTCACTTTATTTACGGCTAAAATCGAATTAGCTTTGATAAAATGACAATAGAATGTTGTATCTTTCAACAGGTATAAAAATCAAGCTCACCGGAGTTTATCATGAAAGTCGTCTTGTTCAACGGCAGCCGTCGCGAAAAGGGCTGCACCTACACAGCACTGAACATTGTCGCGGACGAACTCAACGCCGCAGGCATCGAAACCGAAATCTTCTTTGTCGGGGGCCGCGTGCTCAAGGGTGAAACGGAAGCCGTCGTCCACGAAGCCAAGGAAATCTTGAAGTCCGCCGACGCAGTCGTTTACGGTTCGCCGGTCTACTACGCCTCCCCCAGCGGCGAAATGCTGATGTTCCTCGACAGGCTCTACGGCCTCGCCGAAGCGGAACTGCTTTTCAAGCCCGCCGCCACGCTTGCTTCGGCTCGCCGCGCAGGCACCAGCGCCACCCTCGACGCACTGAACAAGTACCCCACCTACGCGCAGCAGCCCTTGGTGACCTCGCGCTACTGGAACATGGTCCACGGCTCCAGTCCCGAAGACGTACTCAAGGACGAAGAAGGCGTGCAGATCATGCGCGAACTCGGCCGCAACATGGCTTGGCTCCTCAAGAGCATCGAAGCGGGCAAGCAGGCGGGCATTGCGCAGCCTGTTGCCGAAAAGAAAATTTATACGAACTTCATCCGCTAAGAGTCTTCACATGAACGAAACGGAAAACCGTCAAAAGGTCATTGTCCGAACAAGCATCATCGGCATTGCGGCAAACATCGTGCTGTCCGCATTCAAGGCATTCGTCGGCTTTGCAACCAACTCCATCGCTGTGACGCTCGATGCAGTGAACAACCTTTCTGACGCTTTGTCCTCGGTCATTACGATTGTGGGCGCAAAACTTTCGAACAAGTTGCCCGACAAAAAACACCCGCTCGGTTACGGTCGAATCGAATACTTGAGCGCAATGGTAGTTGCGGCAATCGTGCTTTACGCCGGCGGTACCTCGGCGGTGGAATCGGTCAAGAAGATTATCCACCCCGAAGCAGCGGACTACTCCACGGCTTCGTTGGTGATTATCGCCTCGGCAGTAGTGGTAAAACTCGTGCTCGGCAAATTCGTGAAACGCCAAGGCGAACGCGTAAACTCAGGCGCACTCGTGGCATCGGGTGCAGACGCCCTGTTCGACGCCATTCTCTCCCTTTCGGTGCTGGCTTCGGCCATCGTCTTCATTCTCACAGGCATTTCGCTTGAAGCCTACGTAGGCCTCGTGATTTCAGGATTCATCATCAAGTCGGGCATCGGCATGCTGATCGAAACCCTGGACGACATTCTGGGCAAGCGCGCCGATGGCGACCTGGTCAAGAAAATCAAGGCGCTACTCACCGAAGAACCGCAAGTCCGCGGCGCTTACGACGTCATTCTCAACAATTACGGTCCAGACAAGTTTCTCGGTTCCGTGCACTTGGAACTCCCCGACACCATGACCGTCGAAGAAGTCGACGTACTGACCCGCAGGGTACAGGCACGCGTACTCAAGGAAACTGGCGTGATTCTCACGGGCGTAGGTGTGTATTCACACAACACCAAGAATGACGAAGCTTCCAAAATTCGCAGCAACGTGTTGAAGTTGGTAAAGGAGCACCCTTGGGCATTGCAACTCCACGGCTTTTATGTGAACCTTGAAGATCGCATCATGCGTTTTGATGTGGTCATGAATTTCGAGATCAAGCCGCAAGAAGGCCTGGACATTCTGCACAAGGAAATCGGCGAAGCCTACCCCGACTACGATTTACATATCGCCGCCGATATTGACGCATCGTAGCGACCACCGCGAGGT
The DNA here is from genome assembly GCF_002210295.1 of Fibrobacter sp. UWB5. Lineage (NCBI taxonomy): Bacteria > Pseudomonadati > Fibrobacterota > Fibrobacteria > Fibrobacterales > Fibrobacteraceae > Fibrobacter > Fibrobacter sp. UWB5. The sequence continues at coordinate 94,749 of NZ_MWQH01000005.1, forward strand.
TCCTTTAATTTTTTAAAACGGCTTGACACCTAGATCGGTGTCGCCGTTTTTTACTTTTGCAAGGATTTCAAGCCCCGTCAAATCCTGCATCATACGGATGTTATCGTCTTCCATTTCGAGGTTACCGCTAGAGCCGTAGCGATTCACGATGAGGCCGCGAACATCGAGGCCACAGCTGCGGGCGTATTCTACGGTGAGCACGCAAGCGTTAATGGAGCCGAGAGCCGCTGTCGTAACAATAACCAGCGGAAGGTCCAACATTTTCATGATATCGACGAGGAATACTTTCTGGTCATCGTAGCGGATGGGGCAAATGATTCCGCCGCTGCCTTCGGCGAAAATGAATTCGTGGCGATTGCGGGCCGCATCAAAATCATCTTTGACTTTCGCGAGTTCTACTGGGTTGCCTTCTTTGCGGGCAGCGAGATGTGGCGAGACAGCTTCTTTATAGACATAGCTCACGAGCTGCTCTTGCGAATCAGGGAGGTTTGCGATGCGCGTCACGTAATCAGCGTCACCTGCGACCCATTTGCCATCGCGGAGTTCTGCGCCGCTGAGGGCGGCCTTGTAGTAGCCCGCATCAATGCCGGAATCGCGCCATTTTTTTACGAGAAGGGCGGTAATGAAGGTCTTGCCGACATCGGTTCCGGTCGCTGTAACGAAATAACCTTTGGACATAAAAAGTAAACAGTGGTTAGTGATTAGTGGTTAGGAATAGCGACGCTTCACAAGCAATCATTTATGATTTGAGCGATGGTTGTTGCGGCGGCATGAAGTTGTTCACGCGTATGTGTGGCCATCAGGCTTGCACGGAGGCGGGCTTGCCCCTTGGCAACTGTCGGATAGCGAATCGCGGGGATCAAGATTCCCGCATCCTGGAGTTTTGCAGAAATTTCCAAAGCGCGGGCCTCGTCGCCAATGACAATCGGAACAATCGCCGAAGGAGACTGTTCCACGTTCACACCTTCGCGTTGCAAGGCTTCGCAGAAAAATTTCACGTTATCGCGCAAGTTCTGCACGCGTTCTGGATGCGTATCAATGTAGCGCAAGTTATTGCAGGCGGCAGCGGCAACGGCAGGGGCCATCGCGGTTGTAAAGATAAAGCTGCGGGCCTTGTTGCGCAAAAAATCAATCAGCTGCTGCTTGCCCGCCACGAAGCCGCCCTCGGCGGCGACGGCTTTGCTCAATGTGCCGACGGTTACATCAGCGTGAGCACAGCCGTAGTGCTCGGCAAGCCCGCGCCCGGTCTTGCCGAGCACGCCCGTGGCATGCGCTTCATCAATCATCAAGAGACAATCATTTTCTTTCGCGATGCGTAGGAGTTCCGGCAAATTTGCAAGGTCGCCATCCATGCTGAAAACAGCGTCGGTCACAATGAGTTTGCGAGGGACCGGCAACGTGGGCTCATACGCACGAGACTTTTCCGCTTCTTGAATCACGCGTTCCAAATCCGCCATATCGTTATGCTTGTAAACAAGGCATTTGGCTCGCGATAACCTAATTCCGTCAATAATGCTCGCGTGGTTCAGTTCATCGCTAAAGATAAAGTCGTTCTTGCCACACAAAGCCGAAATCGTGCCGACATTCGCCATATAGCCCGTATTGAAGGTGATAGCGGATTCTTCGCCTTTGAATTTCGCGATAAATTCTTCCAATTCCTGATGCGGAGTCTTGTTGCCCGTGGTAAGGCGGGCTCCCCCGCTCCCTGTACCCCACTCCAAAACGGCCTGGGCCATCGCCTGCTTGAGTTCGTCGACATTCGCCAAGTCCAAGTAAGAATTAGACGCCAGCAGGATCTGTTCCTGCGAAGCGCCGTTGGGCATGCGGATTTTCACGCATGACGATTCCGGCGATTCCATCAAGCGCATGGTGCGGTAAGTGTTATTCGCCCGCGCTGTTTCCAAAGCGTCTTTCGTAAAAATGTCAAGAATGCGACTCATACCCCGACATCCACCAGCACTTTTTTCCTCTGCAAATATCCAATACACTCTTCGGCTTTCGCCTTGCGCGAATCAAACAGGAAAATGCGGCCTCCGTTTTCGTCGCCCATTTCCTTCATCTTCATGATGCGCACGTAACCGAGTTCCTTGCTCGCGACATAGCCCGTCACGTAATTCGGATCATCGCTCACGCAAAATTCCGCAACCATTCCGGGGGCGTTCGCCACCTTGGTCGCCAGCACAATCGCTTCGTTAAAATGATTCTTGCAGCCATCCACTTCGCTCGAATGAAGCGCATCCATATAAGTCGCACGCACGCCGCGTTCGTGGTCAGGTTCTAGGCGGTTTCCCGTCGCGATATCGTAGAGCATCGCCCCACGCATTGGGAACGTTTCGCGCAAGAGCTCTTGCAATTTTTCGCGAAGCCCGCAGCCAGAACCCATCAGCGGAGCAATCAGTCCAAACGCCTTCTCGAGCCCTTCCTGCCATGTATCCACATCCACACGTGTCACCGGCAAGGCCTTCAGAATTTGGATATCGCTTTCATGAACCTTCTCGATTTTCACGTTGATAAAATCCGGGTCGCCCTTAGAATGCGTCATGGCCCGGCGTACCATCGCCATACAAACAGCCTCAACAGAATCCCGGTTCACGATGCGCTCGGCACCGGAAATATGCTGTTCGTGTTTCTGTTCGCCCTCGCCCACTTGCTGCGAGGCACGCATTTTCAAGCTGTAATAATCCATATCACTCATGAAATTCGTCTTCGCCTTCTACGACAGGCGCGGGTTCACATTCGCCAATCATCTTGATGGCTCCGCAGATGCGGTCGATTTCAGAATCAGTCGTAATGAACGGAGGCATCGTATACACATAATTGCAGAAAGGCCTGAGCCACACGCCGGTTTCGCGAATCACGCGCAGAATGTCGTCTGCGGAAGGTTTCGCCTTCAGTTCCAAGACTCCGATAGCACCCAGAACACGCACGTCCGCCGCATTTTCAAGCGCACGGAGCGGCTCCAGATTCTGTTTAAGACGTTTTTCAATTCGTGCAACACCAGCCTCGTAATTGCGACTTTCGAACAGCGAAAGCGAAGCGATTCCCGCGGCGCAGGCGAGCGGGTTCGCCATATAAGTAGGGCCGTGCATGAATGCCGGGATTTTGCTGTTCGTGATTGTTTCGGCAACTTTCTCGGACGCGACACAAGCCGCCATCGTAATGCTTCCGCCCGTGAGCGCCTTGCCGATACACATGATGTCCGGCATTATCCCCGCATGCATCATCGCAAATCGCGGGCCCGTGCGGTAAAAGCCCGAAGCAATTTCGTCCAAAATAAGCAAGATACCGTAACGGTCGCAAAGTTCGCGGAGTGATTTCAAGTAACCCGCATTGTAAAGCCACATGCCGTTTCCGCCCTGAAAAACCGGCTCGCAAATCACGGCAGCGATTTCACCCTTATGTTCTTCGACAACGCGTTCCATCGAAGCGAAATCTGTCGGATTCCACGCCTCGTCATAGCGGCAGTTCGGACGTTCCGCAAAGTAATGGTGCGGCATGATTCCGCGGAAAAGCGTATGCATTCCGTCCGGATCGCTAAGCGCCATCGCGCCTGCGGTATCGCCGTGGTAGCCGCCCTTCAACGCGACCAACTTGCAACGCTCCGGATGTCCAAGGGAATACTGGTACTGCACAGCCATCTTGGCGCTGCATTCCACGGCTATGCTACCCGAATCCGCAAAGAAAATCTTGTTCAATCCTTCGGGCAAAAAGTTCACCAGCTTTTCGCCAAGCTCAATCGCGGGCTCGTGCGTAAAACCGCCGAACATCACGTGGCACATTTTTTCACTTTGTTTCTGAATCGCATCGACGATTTCAGGGGCATTATGCCCGTGCGCCATGCACCACCAGCTAGACACGGCATCAATCAATTTCAGACCATCGGCCGTTTCAATCGTTGTTCCGTGAGCTGTTTTGGCGAGAAATCTTGCGGGAGTATTTTTCAGCGCCGCATACGGATGCCACAAATGTGCGCTATCAAAATCTAAAAGGGTTTTCATTTGCGGCCAAATATAGAAATTGCCATCGCAAACAGCACGACGATGGCGATATAGTCCGCAAAAAAGAGGGCGTAGCCGCGCTCCGCGTCAAAGAAGAAGAAGGGCTGCTGCAGGAACATGTATTTCCAAAGCCCGCGAATCGCGAAGGCGTAAATTCCATAGCCCGCCACAAGAACGGCAACCACGCGGGTTGCAATTAGGGCCGCCTTTGACTTGAATGCGCCCGCAAGTCCCAAGCGGTTTGCAATCAGGCTCACATGCAGCCCGATGTGGAGCGACATGAACACGTAATACCAATGGCTTGCGAGCAGGTGCGCCGTGCGGGCGAAGTTTGCGCCCGATTCAATCCCGAGCCAAGCGAACACGTGGTTCGAAAGCATGATTCCGCTCACCATCAAGAAAATCGCGCACAAAAGGATCCCGCAATTCACGACCGCCTGCAAAATGCGGAATACATTGTAGCGGCCCTTGAACAACGAAAGAAAAAAGCGCCGGTTCAGCGTGATGTGCACCGCCCACAGAACAAGCAGCACCACGCCCAGAATCTCGTGAACAGCGGTCGATTCAAAAAAATAATTGCCGCCCATCAGCACGAGCGTCGCGATTGTCATCGCGATATCAAGCATCATACGGATTTTTGCGGAAATAGGCATATCAAGGAATATACATTATTTCGTCTTCACGCCGTTTTTCTCGAGCCACTTGGCCACATCTTTCGAGAGGCTCGAACCGCCGGAATAATGCACCGAAAGGCCTTCGCCGATTTTTGCGTTGGGCGCAAGTTTCGCAATCGCGGTGATGCTCTGGCCAAAGCGCCCGCCACCGTGGGAGCAGAACGGCAGAATCCGCTTGCCCGCAAAGTCGTAACTTTCGAGCAAAGTCGCAATAGGCATCGGGATACTCGCCCACCAGTTGGGGTAACCGATGATAATCGTTTCGTAACCGGCCCACTTCTTTGCGTCAGGCTTTTTCTTGAGGGCTGGGCGAGCCGGAGCTCCACATTGTAACTCTTGCTGGATTGCTGCATGGCACCGCGATAGGCGCTGCGGAGGTTCTTGCCGAAATCGTTCCAGCCGCCACCGCGATGCACGCGCCTCGTGCCCGAAGGTTTGCCCGCCGGATCGACCGTCACGCTTGCCGAGCCCGCAGAAACTCCGTAATCACCGTAAAAGTCAAAGCACCATTCGCCCACGTTCCCGTAAATATCGTAAAGCCCGAAGGGATTGGGCTTGAACTTACCCACGGGAAGAGTGTTCCCGCGGTAAACGCCGGGACGTGTTTCCAGAACCTCGTCGTTGAAATAATTCTGCTCGATTTGATACGGATAATGCCCGTAAAAATTCACGTCGTCGGCACCGGGAGCCTTCTTTGTGTAGAACGGCGTGGTCGTGCCGCCTCGGGCCGCGTATTCCCATTCCGCTTCGGTGGGGAGCCTGTAGCCGTTCGCCTCGCGGTTCCAGCTGACAGCATCGTCTTCGATAGCGTAAACGGGAGTGCGTCCGTCGCGTTCGCTTAACTTGTTGCAAAAACGAGCCGCTTCGAGCCACGTGATGTTTTCGACGGGCAAGTCGTCACCCTTGAAACTGGAAGGATTTTCGCCCATTACCTCGCGGTAAAGCTTTTGCGTCACCTCGTATTTGCCCAGGTAAAAATCGGAGACCTTCACCTTGTGAAGCGTCTCGTCGTTGACGCGCCAGTCCTCGTTTGCGGGGCTTCCCATGTTGAAAGTCCCGCCCTTGATAAGCACGAAGCCGTCGGGCGCAGGTGCCGCCGCAAGCGACCCCGCCGAGAACAACAAAACTGCACAAGATAAAAATTTAGCGAACATTATTTCAACTTCCCGTAGTCTTCGTCGCTCACGGGCTCAAGCCATTCGTTGCTTCCGCCTTCACCAGGGACTTCAATCGCCAAATGCTGGAACCAGGAATCCGGAGCCGCCCCGTGCCAATGCTTGACTCCAGCCGGAATGTTCACCACGTCGCCGGGCTTCAGTTCCACCGCCGGCTTGCCCCATTCCTGGTAGTAGCCGCGACCCGCCGTCGCAATGAGAATCTGGCCACCGCCCTTCTTTGCATGATGGATGTGCCAGTTGTTGCGGCACGCCGGCTCAAAAGTCACGTTTCCGACACCCACCTGTTCCTTGCTGATCATGTCGAGATAACTCTTGCCCACGAAATACTTGGCATAGGCGTCGTTCGGCTTGCCCACCGGGAACACACTCCAGTCCTTGCCTGGCATGTTTTTTGCGACCGTCGCGTTTACAGCACCAGCCTCAGCCACCGCTTCCTTAAGCAGTCGCAACGCATTCAGCGTGCGCGGGTAACCGCAATACGGCAAGCAGTTGTAAATCGCCTGTTCCACGTATTCGGGCGTACGAATCTTGAGGTTCGCGCCGATATGCGCCTTGAGCTGCGGCTCCGTTCCCAGATTCACGAGAATCGCCATCGTCAAGAGTTCGCGAGTATTCAGGTCGAGCCCCTTGCGGGTGTAGTAATCGCCAAAGCAGTTGCTCGCAAGGAAGTAGTTGATAGTCGGCATCCCGTCCTTTCCGTTTTTCGCCATGTCGCGGAAAATCTGGCCGAACAGCGTCCCCTGCGCGTCAGCACCCGCCTCCAGGCGGGACTGCGCCGTCACCGTCGCACGGTTTTCGTCCACCTTCACGTTCTTCGCCTTGAACACGCTGCGGGCAATTTCCACAGCATCCACCGTCCGCGGGAACCCGGTGTAAGGGGCGCACTGGTAAATCGCCTCGAGAATTTCTTCGGGAGCAAGCCCCTGCGCAAGCGCCGTCGCCACTTCTTCTTGCAAAAGAGCGCCCGACTGCTGCGTCACAAGCGACACCAGGCGAATCAACTCCACCTCGCGCTTTTCTACAAGCGGAGTCGCCGCCGGAACTTCGTTCTGCGTGAAGTTGTCCATCACGGCACGCAGTTCCTTGTCCTGCGAAAGCGCCTTCGCCTCGCCCTGCGGACAGCAGTCACATGCGGCAAGCACCGCACCCATACCAAGCATCGTCATAATCGTCCCTATTTTCATGGTTTGTTCCTTTTCTATCTACGCCTTTAATATAAATAAATGCGCAAATCCCGCAAAATACCATTTTTTCATGCTCAGTATGCGCGAAACGCATAGTGAAGCCCGCCAAGGGGATTGATTCCCCTAAAAAAAAGACTGCCAAGAGTTTCCTGGCAATCTTTCTAAAACATTCCACCCATAAGGCGCTAGCCGATTACTTCACCCATTTATCGACTTCTTTCTGGGCCTTGTCGCGTTCGTTCTGGGCCACGTGTCCGTAGATGGCAAGGCCGGGGGTCACGTTCGCGCCGGTCACCTTCTTGAGGCGCTGCACACCCGAGAGGCCGCTGCCTTCGTGAGTCACGAACGGGTGAATCGTCTTGCCTTTCAGGTTATACTTCTCGAAGAAGGTGAACATGGGCATGGGCATTTCACCCCACCACACCGGGTAGCCGACGTAAATCTCGTCGAATTCTTCGGGGTTCACGTTCACCGGCTTGATGGCCGGGCGCGCGTCCTGCGCAAGTTCCTTCTTGGCCACGTTGATGCAGTCGTCGTAGCCCTTGGGGTATTCCTTCGCAGGCTCCACGTGCAGGAGCGTGCCGCCCGTCTTTTCCGCAATCATCTCGGCAATGATTTCGGTATTGCCCTTGGAAATGTTCCCGACGGAATAGTTTTCGTCTGCACGGGAATAGTAAACGACGAGGATTTTCTTTTCTGCTGCCATAGAGACTCCTAGAAGAAGTGATAAAAGAATCAAGGTGATTTTTTTCATGGGATTCGCCTTTTTCGTTAAAAATTTCCTTGAACCGGTTGCCTTTAATATAAATAATTTCAGGACGGCCGCGTAATGCGTATTTTTTATGCCCACTATGCGTGTAGCGCATAGCGAATTTATTATATTCTCCCCCAAAAGGGGCTTTTTATGTTTGTCGAGACCTACATTTTGCGATTGCTGGCCGGGTTCCTGGAATATGGGACGCTTTCTGCCGTTGCGGACAAGCTCTACACTTCGCAGCCGGCGGTGAGCCGCGCGTTCAAAAAGTTGGAAGACGAAATCGGTGCTCCGCTCTTCGAGCGCAAAAAGAACCGCATCGAGCTGAACGAGAAGGGACGCACGGTTGCCGAATATGCGAAGCGCATCATGGATTTGCAGGGCGAGATGATGGAAAAGGTGAGCCCGCAGGGGGCCACGCGCACATTCTCTATCGCGTCGGTGGCCATCCTCCCCGCCATGCGGATGGTGCAGGAACTGCAGGAGAAATACCCCGGTGCGCAGGTCACCTACGAGATTATCGACAATGAGGCGGGCGTGCTGAAGGCGCTGAACGAGGGCACGGCGGATATCGGCATCACGCTTAAGGCCCCACGTGCAAAGAAATACCGCGCCGAAAAATACATGCAGGAGCGGCTCTCGATTGCGCTCCCCAAGAAGCACCCGCTTGCGAAGCGAAAGTCCATCCGGCTCCGGGAACTCAAGGGCGAAACCATCATCCAGCGTAGCAACGTAGGGTTCTGGGAGCAGGTCAAGCGCAAGAAGATTCCCGACGTCACCTTCATCAAGCACGACAGCACGAAGGGCATTTCAAAGCTCATTGAGCAGTCTTCGCTGTTGACGTTCGTTTCGGACCAGAAGTTCGACTACGACATACCCAAGAGCCGCAAGATTGTGCCGCTCGCCGACCGCGAAATGAACGTGGAATTTTTCAAAGTGAAGTTAATGAAATAGCGCGCGGGCGCTGCATTGTCGCGACTTACTTCCTGATGAACTTTTCGTCGGTCTTGGGCATGGTGTTGTCGGGCGTGTAGCGTTCGACCGTCATTTTCAAGTCGTACTTGTCACGGAGTTTCGCAATCGTCTTCATCATGGGTGAAGCGTGGTGCACGTCGATGGCCGCCTGGCTTTCCCACGCATCAATCAGCAAGATGGTCTCGGGATCGTCCAGCGACTGGAAATATTCGTAGCGGATGTTGCCCTTCTCGGCACGGATTTTCGCCACCGTCCCGCTAGAGACCATCTCTTCGGCGAACTTCTTTGCCGCCCCGTTTTTACCCGTATAGCGCAGGTTTACCGTAATGTTGCTCATGGCACTCTCCGCAAACACGCTCGCAGCGAGCGCAAGGATTGAAAATAGTGTTAAAAACTTGAGTTTCATTTTGCACTCCGAAATGTTTCGCATATAATATAAATATTTTCGGAGCATGCGCAAAATGCTTAATTTCCATGCTCAGTATGCGTGTAGCGCATAGTGAAAACAAATGCTTTTATGGTTTTCTGTCAGAAAAAATCTTCTTCAGATAAAGTAATAACCAATCTGGTTGAATATGGCATTCCCAGACGCCTTTGAAATTTCCCGTCAATTCAATCGAGCCAAGCAGTTGGGACTTTAGTTCCAGGCTTTCCCCTTTTTCAACAAATCCTCAAATTGTCATATTATGACATCCAAGGTATGTATATTTGTACCAGCGAGGTTCTATGCTGGTAACTTTCCTTATCGTGCTAGGTATTTTGGCTCTTTTCGGGGCTGGCGACGCAGGGGACGCCTGCGCCATTACCTTGCTGCTGAAAGTGCTACCGTTCCTGATTTTCGTGGGGATTTTCGCATCTTTAATGTTCTGTAGCGGGTAAAAAGAAATAAAAACTTGCTTTTTCAACCATTTTATTATATATTTGGTTTGAAATGCAAGAAACAAACGAGAAGAAACTGGAAAAAATGCTGAACGCGAATAGCGGCTACATCACGCGAAAGCAAGTCGACACCCACAAGATTCCCTCGTGGTTCTTGACCGATTTCGTGCGAAAGCAGGGCCTTGTCAAGGTAGACAAGGGATTCTACGCCCAAGAGCAATGGATCAGGGACGATTACCTTGTTTTTCAATACAAGTATCCCAGATTCATCTTTTCACACGTTTCCGCACTATTCTTGCATGGGCTAACAGACCGCCTACCCGATTATTTCGAGGTAACCGGGCCCAAGAATTATAGGCCATTTTCTCCGAACCCTTCCGTCGCAATCCACACAGATTCTCGCGATGAAACCTACAGGCTTGGAATTTGCAAAATCAAGACTTCGCTTGGACATCTGGTGGAATGCTACGATATGGAACGAACGATTTGCGACATCATTAAAAACAGTCAAAAAATCGATGCGGAAATTTACGGCAAAGCACTCAAGCTTTACGCAAAGTCAAAAGACAAGGACATACGCAACCTACTCCATTACGCCCAAATATTGAAAATAGAGAACAAAGTAGCGGAACTTATGACGGTGGTACTGAATGAAGATTAATAAGAATTCCCTGCAGGCGAAAATCAACAATCTCTCCAAAGAGATGAATGTCCATGCCAATGTCTTGCTTGTGTCGTTCTTTTTTGATGCGTTCATTTCAAGATTGGCCAAGTCAACATACGCCAACAAGTTTGTTTTCAAGGGCGGTTTCTATCTCGCCACATTGCTCGGCGTAAAGAACCGCTACACAGCCGACATCGATTTCCTTTTGAGAAGGGAAACTATGGACGAGAATAGATTGAGGAAAATTTTCACTGACATCATCGCAATCGATGCAGACGATTCTATCTCTTTTGAAATAAGTGATATTTCTCCAATACGTGATGAAGACGCCTACGGCGGTTTTTCCATCCTTTTGACAGGACGTCTAGAGAATGTCAGACAAAGTTTCCATGTCGATGTAGCTACAGGCGATCCAATTACACCTTCTGACGTCGAATATACCTACCAAAGCCTCATCAGCCATGAATCCATTACGTTCCGAGCATATAACCTTGAAACAGTCGTTGCAGAAAAACTTCAAACCATTCTTTTCCGAGGCCTGCTCAATAGCCGCTGCAAAGATTATTATGATATTTACATTATCAATCAATTGCAATGGAACAACATCAATATTCCTGACTTGAAGAAATCTTTTGAGGCAACTTGTCGATATCGCAAAACTCCCTTTGAAAAAGAGGAATCTATTTTAATTCTAGAAGAAGTTTCAAAGAGCGGCCTTCTTCAAACCCGCTGGAAGAATTATGCGAAAAAATCTTCGTTTGCAAAAGACATTCCATTTGAAGCGACAATTGAATCTTGCAAAGAAATTCTTGATTGCATTTTCTAACATTTCGGGGCTGGCGACGCAAGAGACATTTTCCAATAAAAATACCAAAACGCGATTGTCAAGTGGTTTATGCATTTTTTCTCTTTCGTCGGTCCACAAGGTTGTGTACCAGGCGTTTGGCTTATATCCTCACGCTGAGCACGGCGCCTTTGGTGTCGTCAAAGAATAGCGGGGCGATGGTGACCTTGGGCGGGGTCTGTTTTTCACCGGCTTTTTCCTTGTAGAACACGCTGCCGATATACCAGCCGATGGAGGCACCCATCAGGGTTCCTGCGACGGCGTCGGAGAACCAGTGGGCTTCTCCTTTTGCACCGAGCACCATGCTTGTTGCGATGTAACCTGCATACAGGGCGCAGCCCGCCACGACGAGGGGCTTGTCGCGGTTGTAGCTTGCGATGCTCATGGCCATGGCAGCGTTGGTCATGGAATGCCCCGAGGGCCAGCCGTAAAAGACGCCGCGCCTAAAAAATCCCCACTTGAAATCGCGGGAACGCTCGCCGCTGTTGAGTTCCGCGTCAGGGTGCTCGCGAGCCGAAATCGCCTTGAGGATGTTGTTGTAGAGGAAAGTCACGGCGGTAGCCTGCACGGCGACGGCACCGGTGTTGTTCAGCGCGCGGTTGTCGCAGATAAAGTACATGTAGCCGGGGACGAGTATCGGGAAGAACGTTCCCATCATCATGCCGGGAGTGAACGCAATGCCATACGCGAGCTGGTCCTGACGTGCCGCAAAACGGGCCACCATCAGGTCGTTATTTTCCATCGAGAACTTGTACGTAAGCGCACCGCCGAGCATGTGGAACCCGAGCGGCCAGCCGAACGCACTCAGCAACATATTATGGCCCAGGTGATCGAACGGGGAAAGTTTTTGTGCGCTATCGATGGCTGCGGAATCCGCGCTTGTCGAATCGGCCGCGGGCATTTCGGCATGTGCGAAACTTGCAAATGCAGTGAACAGCAATAGCACCAAGAGCGTTCTAAATTTCGTCAACAAGCGCGTCATCGTCTTCACGAAGGAAATATACGTTTATTCTACTGAGAACGTCGCTTTCACGTTCCCTTTGCCGAGGATCTGCTGGAGGCGTTTCTTGTTTACGTTGTCGATGCGAGCCAGGCGCGTAAAGTTCCAGGAATTTTTGTCGTAGTAAATGGTGATGGAGTTGCCCTGGTAAAGGATGATGTCGCCCGCGTCGGTGTCGATTTGCTTGTCGTTGCGCGGGAAACTGCGCGGCAGGTCAGCCACCTTCTCGAAGCTGCCGTAGTCGTGCATGTCGAGCGTCATGTCGCCCTGCGTGAGGAATTCGGCGAAGGCCTTGGCCGAGGAATTTTCTTCGAGCGTTGCCGTGAAGGTGGTATCGTTCACATGGATTTTGAGTTTCACGGGAGCCTCCATTTGGGCTGATGAACTTGCAGGCACGACGTCGGCTGTTTTGCTTGCAGACGATTTCGGCGTCTGGGCTTCGGGTTGTGTCGGTTTGACAGACGACGCCGCGTCAGAAGAGCAAGCTGCGAACAGCAATAAAATGACAATGTATAGGATACGTCCTTTCATAAAAACTCTCTGAAAAATTTAATTCAATAATAAAAAGGAGATCCCCACCTTGGTGGCCATGCGCACTAAGCACTTCCCCAAAGAGGATAACTCTACTAAGGCGCTAAAGCACCTAGTATCGTATAAAAGTGCTAAGTGCTGTCCGCCCGCCTACGCGGGGATGACATCAGTCAAGTTACTTCAAGTTTGTCTTGAAGAATTCGTTCAGCTTTTCGAAGGGGATTTTTTCCAGGTTGTCGTAGAGGTCAACATGGGAGGCTCCGGGGATGACGAGGAGTTCCTTGTTGCCGACGGTCTTGCTCCAGTTCTTGGTGGCGTCGAGTTTTGCGGGGACGTTCGCCTTCTTGCCGGTCATCTTTTCGAATGCGCCTTCGCCGAAGTAGCGGCTGTGGGCCTTTTCGCCGTGGATGATGAGCACCGGGTTACGGATTTCGTCGGCGTATGCGAGGAGTTTCGTGTTCATGAGCGAGGTGCCTGCGGAGGCGGCCCAGCCCTTGTTGCTGTTGAGGGAGCGCTTGTGGTAGCCGCGCGGGGTCTTGTAGTAGGCGTAGTAATCCTTGACAAAGTAAGGTGCGTCGTCCGGGAGCGGGTCAATAACACCGCCGGCTAGGTCGTACATGCCGTTCTTGAAATCCTTGGTGCGCTGGGCCATCAGAGCCTTGCGGGCTTCGTTACGGGCGTCGGCGTTGTTTGCGGAATCGAAGTAGCCGTTTGCAGTCACGCGGCTCATGTCGTACATGGTGGATGCAACGGTCGCCTTGACGCGGGTATCGATGCCGGCAGCGTTAATCGCCATGCCGCCCCAGCCGCAAATGCCGATGATGCCGATGCGTTCCGGATCAACGTTGTCGCGGGTCGAGAGGAAATCTACAGACGCCATGAAGTCTTCGGTGTTGATGTCCGGGCTGTTCATGTAGCGCGGCTCGCCGCCCGATTCGCCTGTGAAACTCGGGTCGAATGCGATGGTCAGGAATCCGCGTTCCGCCATCTGCTGGGCGTAAAGGCCGCTGGACTGTTCCTTGACGGCTCCGAACGGGCCAGAGACTGCGATTGCGGGGAACTTGCCGTTCACCTTGAGGCTCGTGTCCTTGGGCACGAACATATCGGCGGCGAGTTCAATGCCAAAGTGGTTCTTGAAAGTGACCTTGGAATGTTCGACCTTGTCGCTCTTGGGGAAAACCTTGTCCCATTCGGCGGCGAGCGTAAGCTTGTTCATATTTTCATCCTTTGTCTGTTGTGCCGCTTCTGTTGCCGGTGCGGCGGTTTTGGCCGCATCCTGTGCGGCATTGTTTTCTTTTTCGGGGGTGCATGCCATCAGGGTGCATGCGGAAACCACGGCTAACGCCGCTTTAAAGAATCTGGATTTCATGATTTATCTCCTTGTTGTTAAACCTTTTTTCCCATGGCGAACGCTTTTTTCAGGAGCGCGGAATTCTTCTTGACATCGCCGGCGCTTTCGGCACCCGTGGCGCAGAGGGCGCCCTTGAGTTTCACGCCGTCGAAACAGGCAATCCACCCGCCAATGCCGCGCTTCGCGATGTTCATGGCCTTCGCGTCAGTGTCGGCGGCAGATGTGAGCAAGTAAATCTCGCGGAACTTGTAATCACTTGAGTAAAGGGAATTTGCGCGGTCGAGCATCGTCTTGAGCTGGCCGCTCATCTCGTAATAGTAAATCGGCGTCGCGAACACGATGACATCAGCCGATTCCATCTTCTTGGTGATGGCGGGAGCGTCGTCCTTGATGACGCACTTGCCCTTCTTCTGGCAAGCGAGGCAGCCCATGCAAAAGCCGATCTTCTTGCCGCGCAGCGACTCGAATTCCACCTTGTTGCCCGCCTCGGCGGCACCCTTCGCGAACTCCTGCGCCAGGGTTTCGGAGTTGCTCCCCTTGCGCAAGCTGCTGGACAAGACCAATACTTTTTTCATAGGTTCCTCTCGGTTGAAGTCTTTACATGTTCAAATATACCTCTTTTTTCAGATATTGCAAATACTTTGTTTTCATAACTAGATATGCTTATAAGGCATAGAAAGTATGCTTTCACAAGCCTTAGTTATTCCTTCCGGGCATTATTTTTGCAATTTCATACCCGCGGGGCTTGAATTTTATTAGTTTTCGGGTATGGAACTTCGAGTTTTGCGGTATTTTCTGGAGGCGGCGCGGTTGGGGAATGTCTCGCGCGCGGCGGATAATCTTTGCGTGACGCAGCCGACGGTGAGTCGCCAGCTCAAGGAGTTGGAGGAGGAGCTGGGCGAGAAGCTTTTCGAGCGCACGAACTACGCGATTCGGCTGACGCCTGCGGGGGAACTCTTGCGGGAGCGTGCGGAGGATATCCTTTCGATGGCGGACAGGACGGTGCAGGATTTCAAGTCGCTGAAGGAAGACGAGGTGGTGGGTGAAATCGCCATTGCCTGCGCGGAGTCGCGGAACGTGAATTTTCTTTCGAAGTGCATCGGGATTCTCCGGGACGACTATCCGAAGATTAAGTACAACTTATATTCGGGCGACAGCGAGCGCGCCTTGGAAAAGCTGGACAAGGGCATTTTCGATTTCGCGGTGGTTGTAGATAACGTTGATTTGGAAAAGTACAACTGTCTTGCTGTGCGTTCGGTGGACCGCTGGGGCGTGGTGATGCGTCGCGACGACCCTTTGGCCAAGCGGGATTTCATTGAGCCGAAGGACTTGCTCGACAAGCCGCTGATGGCGTCGCGCCAGGCGATGGTGGCGGATTTGCCGAAATGGTTCGGCGACGATATTTCGAAGCTGAACGTAATCGTGGGGCTGGATCTTTCGTACAACGGTTCGGTGCTTGCGAAGGAGGGCACGGGCTACCTGCTCACTTTCGACGGCCTTGTGGATACGAGCCGCACTTCGCGCCTGTGCTTCAGGCCACTCATGCCCGAACTCACCACCAACATGTACATCATTTGGCGGCGGGGCCAGCAGTTCACGCGAGCGGGCGAACTTTTCCTCGATACACTCCGGCACGTGCTGGGGGAATAGAAAGAAATTAGAGGATTATTCTCATGATTAAAATTGAAGGATACAGTACAAAGTATATCAACGACGCGGTTGAAATCTGGAACGACATTGTCGAAGACGGAATCGCGTTCCCTCAGAAAGATGCGCTTGACCCGCAGACGGGAGACGAGTTTTTCAAGTCGCAGTCATTCACAGGCATCGCCGTTGAAACGGACTCCGGCGAGGTGGTCGGGCTGTACATTCTCCACCCGAATAATGTCGGGCGCTGCGGGCATATTTCGAATGCGAGCTATGCGGTGAAGAAGAACAAGCGCGGCCAGCACATCGGTGAATTTCTCGTGAAGGATTGCCTCGCGAAGGCCAAGGAAATCGGTTTCAGGATTTTGCAGTTCAATGCGGTTGTCGCCACAAACACGTCGGCACTCAAGCTCTACAAGAAGCTCGGCTTTACCCAGCTCGGCGTAATCCCCAAGGGATTCTTGCTCAAAGACGGGAACTACGAGGACATTATCCCGCATTATATCGAACTTTAAAACGGTTGCACCCCATTTTTTCCATTGAAATGAATATATTTTTATAGGTATCTGGAGCAATGATTCTATGGACAATAGCAAAAATTTTATAGCAGACATTCCTGCGAACGCTGCAGAATTTTTCACGGCTGTAACTCACGCCGCCACAGAACTGTACATTTCGATGCATGTTCTTGACCTTGAGGATAAAACCGTTTATCCTATCAAGACTAACGAATTCATCGATAAGTTTATGAAATGCGGCGGCACCCTACAAGAAAGTCTTACCAATATCATGGTAAACCTTGCATGTCCAGAAAGCGTTGAAACTATCAAGAATTTTACGATTCTTTCAACATTGCCGGAACGCATGAAGAAAGCAAATGTCATTTCAGAAATTTTCCATGGAAAGATTCACGGTTGGAGCAAGGCGATATTTGTACGCATTGGCGACGAAAAGCCACTACGCCGGGTTCTGTACCTTGTCGAAAATGTGAATGCGCAAATGACAAAGTTGGAACAAGAGAAAGAACTCTTGGAGCAGAACCGCAAACAACAAAACATGATCAACGCGCTCATGAACGGATACGCCTCCGTTGCCAGTGTCGATTTTGTAACTGATAAGGTGGAAATTTTCCGCACTAGCGATCGAATCAAAAATGCTCTTGGTTCCACGAAAGAACCGCCGACCTTCAAGGCCCTTGTTGAAAAACTCCTCAATACGACCGTTCTCGAAGAAGACCGTGACAGTCTCCGAAAAGTGGCAGACGAATCCTATATTAAAGAATACCTGCCAGTCGGCAATAGTTTGTCAAAAATATTCCATAACGAACTCGGTCAGTATGTCGAAATGAAAGTGGTGCGAACCGGCGAAGAAACAACCGTATTCGGCTTTACCGACAAAACTAACGAAATCACAGAAATCAACGATAAAATCTACAGGGATTCGTTGACTCAAGTGATGAATCGTAAGTATTTCGACGAGAAACTCGCATCACAGAATTGCCAAGCAGTCGTAATGGCAGACATCGACTTTTTCAAAGAAATCAATGACACTTACGGCCACCAGTGTGGCGACGCCGCCCTTGCAGCCGTGGCATCAATACTGAGTTCTTCAGTTCGTAATCTGGACCACGTCGTACGTTATGGCGGCGACGAATTCTTAATCTCGTTCAAGGGCATCAGTCATGAAGTGCTGAAAGTCAGACTTGAACAGATGCGTGCCAAGGCAGAAAAAATCGTACTGAAAGACTACCCAAATGTAAAGTTAACCATGAGCTTTGGCGGAACATTCGGAGACGGGGCCGTTTCAGACATGCTCTCCTTTGCCGACAAGGCACTCTACATATCAAAGAAAAAACGGAACTGCGTTTCCTTAGTTCCGTTCGAAGAAAAAAATTAAGTTTTTTTCTAAGTCAAATTAGTTATTAGTAGAGCCATGGAAGTTGTAGCCCAGGAGCACGCGGCCACCTTCGTTTCTAACTCTTCTAATCACAATCTTCAGATTATGGTTATTCGTCGGCGTCACTTCCACATATTCAAAGGGGTTTGAGGTAGAAGCGGAATTGCCGATCAGCTTGCCATCCTGATACACAGAAAGGTTGATATCCTGCGGCAGCTTGCCATTTTCAAAAACGTAATCACCGCTAGACAGCCAAGCAATAGCAATACGGTACGTCATCTTCGCAATAATACCGGATTCTTCGAATTGAATCTTGTTGCTGGTGTTTGTAAAGAAGTCCGTATTGTTACCATTCCAGAAACGGGAACGGTTGTTAGAGGCCATCGTTTCAGCATTAATCACCCTCTGAGCATAGTAAGGACCATTGTCACGGTCGTGGCTCGAAGCATCAATATCAAGCTTGTTCGTACCCGAAGTCAGCAAAAGAGCCTTGACCACTTCCGGATGCCAGCGATAGAACGGCTGCTTATCCAGCAACAAGGCGGTGGTCGCAGCGGTAAACGCCGAAGCAGAAGCCGTCTGCGTCACATACGGAGGCATCACGAAATCGTTCTGAATAACCGGAGAATAGTTGGTCGGGAAATGGAAATCCGCGAAGTTCACAATTTCAGGCTTCACGATGGTTTCCTTAGAGCCCCTATATTTCGGGTTAACAAAACTAGAAGTCTGGTGCATACCGCCATCAAAAGGACTTCTAACGGCGCCGACCGTAATCACATTGGTACCCATAGCGGCACTCAACATCTGATTGTAGCTATCCAAGCCCCTATCACCGGCTGCGGCAAATTCAATGATACGCGTGTTATAGATGAGTTCATCGATATAGCGGCTGTCCTGGCCATATACACTACCCGAATACTGTTCCTTATTGTTAATCGTACCAATAAAGATTTTGGGATTCTGGTCATAAGGGTTCACCGGATACGGAACATATTCCGCATTATTCATGTAGTCTACGCAGCTTGTGGTGTAACCATACAAAGTGGCACCGGGAGCGACCGTATTCATCAAGCGAGCGATATTGGATGCATGAGCGATATCGGGAGAATAGTACGAATCACTGCAATCGCCGCCCATTTTCAACTTGCCAGCAGCCACAAAATCTTCAGACGGAGCAGCCGGTTCCACAAAGTGAATGCCAATGCCATCACCATTTGCGCCCACCATGGGGAAATAGTTGACGTCGGAAAGGTCATGACCGTAAGACATCATCAGAGGGACACTCAAGAAATAAATGTCTTCCCATTTATTGGGCGACCAGTCGGTTTGAACATTCAGCATGCAGCCGCTTTGGCCTGCGCATTCGTTCGTCGTAAACGTCGTCGTATAGCTGGTCGTATTGGGATCATTCGTGGGCAGTCTGTCGTTACCGTGCCTCGAGAAGGCATCTCTCGGTTTGTCCGCATTTTCAATTTTAGTGATCGATTCCTTATAGGAACGTTCGGTGAGGCTTTTGCCATTGAGCTTATAAGATTTCGTTTCGCCGTGAATCGAATAAATACCTTCCGTCTTGGTCATCGACACTTCGGTCGGATAAGCCTTTGCCAAAGCCTTCGTCGGCTTAACGCCCTTCACAAAAGCGACAGATGCGCTAGTCACCTTTGCATTATGACGGCCGAGGACGTCGGTTTTAGAATTTGTAACATTAAGCTGTGCAGAAGAAACTGCAACCTGCTGATTTGCAGCCATAGAACCGGTTGCAAGAGCGCAGCAAAGAAACAACAAAGAACGATTGCTCTTCATTTCTCTCTCCTATATAGTTGATTTTTTACCCATCAATCTCGTTTAGATTGACGTGCGCAAATATAGACAAATAAAAAATTAATTTGCTAATAATAAATCTTACAAAATAAAACCAATAAATTAATTTGTCTACAATTCAATTATTCAAAGCACCACATTTTTGCGTTGCATATACTGCACGCCTATTAAACATTTTTATTCTTTAGTAGTACATTCTCCAAACAACAATCACACAAGACAATCGCTCCGATTCGCCCACACACAAAACACATTGTAAACAAAATATTGCACGGAGTGGTAAAAGGATGTTGCCACCAGGCGATTCCTGACATACAAGACACACTATGGCAAGCACTTTACAATTTTTGCGCGTATTACAGGTTTTGAAAACCAAAATTTGTAATCGATACTTAACAAAATGCGCCAATTAGCTTATTTTCGCTCATTTTTTCGAATTTCAGCCCTTTTTGAGATTTTGGCACGCCTTTTGCAATAGGTTGGGCAAAACAAGAAAACAACCTCAACAAAGGATAGGAACATGAAGCTCATTACAGCTTACATCCAACCCGAACGATTAAACATCGTAAAGCAAGAACTTTACGAAAGCAAGATTTTCAAGATGTCCGTCACCAACGTGCTGGGCTGCGGCCAGCAACGCGGTTACAACCAGCGTTTCCGTGGCGTCGTGACCGAGGTGAACTTGCTCAAGAAGATTTGCCTTAAGATTGCTGTGAACGACGAATTTGTGCAGCCTTGTATCGATGCAATCATCAAGGGAGCCCGCACGGGCGCTATTGGCGACGGCAAGATTTTCGTCACCGAACTCGAACAGTGCATCCGTATCCGTACCGGCGAAACCGGCCCCGAAGCGATCGGCTAAACATCAACCACAAGGAATTTAAACAATGAACGAAGCAGCAACTGTCGTACCTGTCAGCGACGCCATCTTTATGACAGAAAACATTTGGATCATGATCAGCGCCATGTTGGTGTTTATCATGGGCCTGGGCTTTGCCTGTGTCGAAGCGGGTCTTGTTCGCGCCAAGTGCGCGGCCAACGTCGCTTTCAAGAACATCGCGGTTCCCGCCATAGGTATCACGATGTACGCCGCCATCGGCTTTGCCCTCATGTACCCCGGAACGTTCAACGCGATCTCCGGTGTACTTGGATTTGCCGGATTCGGCATCGGTGACTGGGCCAACCCGGCCAACTTCACCGCCGCTTACAACGGTCACTTCACCCTCTTCACTGACTGGTTGTTCCAGGCGATGTTTGCTGCGACTGCAGCCACGATCGTGTCTGGTGCCGTTGCCGAACGTGTGAAGCTGAACTCCTTCCTCGTCTTCACCATCGTCTACGTGGCCTTGGTCTACCCCATCGTGGGTAGCTGGACATGGGGCGGCGGCTGGCTCTCCACCATCGGCAAGGCAGGTTTCCATGACCTCGCCGGTTCTACCCTGGTTCACTCCGTGGGTGGTTGGGCAGCTCTCG
This sequence comes from Fibrobacter sp. UWB5, assembly GCF_002210295.1. NCBI lineage: Bacteria > Pseudomonadati > Fibrobacterota > Fibrobacteria > Fibrobacterales > Fibrobacteraceae > Fibrobacter > Fibrobacter sp. UWB5. The sequence goes on from NZ_MWQH01000005.1 coordinate 115,618, forward strand.
CTGGCGTCATGATTCTCGGACCCCGTATCGGCAAGTATGTTGGCGGTAAGGTGCACGCTATTCCGGCCCACAACATTCCGCTCGCAACCATCGGCGTGTTCATGCTGTGGTTCGGTTGGTGGGGATTCAACGCCGGTTCTGCTCTCTCCGGCGATGCAAAGGCTACTAGCTGGATTTTGGTGACCACGAACCTCGCCGCTGTCGCAGGCATCATTACCGCAACGCTCACGAGCTGGATCGTTTCGAAGAAGCCGGACGCCACCATGGCCCTCAACGGCTGCCTTGCAGGCCTCGTCGCCATCACTGCCGGTGCAGACGTTGTCACCCCGCTTTCTTCCTGGATTATCGGTGCCATCGCCGGTGTGCTCGTTGTCGGCGCAGTCTTCATGTTCGACCGCCTGCACTTGGATGACCCGGTCGGTGCTCTTTCGGTTCACCTGGTGAACGGTGTGTGGGGTACGCTCGCTGTCGGTATCTTCGATATCACTGGCGACTACACCCTCGGCACACAGGCCATCGGCGTGATCGCTTATGCGGTTCCCTGCTTCGGTGCTGCTAGCCTCATCTTCTTCGCAATCAAGAAGACCATGGGCCTCCGCGTTACCGAACGTCAAGAACTCCGCGGCCTCGACCAAAGCGAACACGGTCAAGAATCCTACAGCGGATTCCAGATCTTCAGCAACATGTAATCCTACCTACACTCTAGCAAAACGGATAAACGAAACGACCCTGGCTTTGGCCAGGGCCGTTTTTTTTATAATAAAAAAGACCGCCAAAATCGACGGTCTCAAATCTGTTCGCTTCGGTTATCGTAATGCCTTGCGAGCGGAGCGCATCAGGTTCTTCAACTGCTTCTTGTCGAGCTGCGGCACTTCGGCATCCTTCTGGGCGCGGGACTTGGGAGCGCAATCTTCGCAGAGGTGCTTGGTTACCGTGCCAAAGCTAGCCGCGCCGTTGCTCACGCTCGTTTCCTTAAAACGGTAGGAGCGCAAAAGGGCTTCCTTCTTGCACTTGTCGCAAATTCCCATCTTGGGGGCGGCAGGTTCACGGGTACGTTCCTTTTTGGGAGCGTCGCTGGTTTCCTCCCAGGCCTTGCTCTGGGCTGCTAACTTGCGGGCGAAATGATCGTCTGTTAAGCTCATGGTACTAACTCCTTTATTTCATTTCTTTAATTACACAATCATACAGGTACAGCGCGAGGAACGTGTTGCATATGGAGGTCGGGTTACCGTCTTCGGTATAAAGGCTCCGGCCAAACTTGCCGCGTTCCAGCTGTTTTTCCTTGAAGTCCGCCACGTAAGCGGCAAAATCGAATATCTTCACGCGTTTTTCGTCTTTCTGCTGCAAGCCGCGAATGCAGTCGTTCAGGGCAGTCAGTTGCGAAGGCGCCACGGGGAACATGTCCTCCGGCACGGTCAAAAAGTGCACGGGCACAAGCGTCTTGTTCAGGATTTCGTCGGCCACCTTCTGGTAGGCCGCAAAAACGCCCGTGTAGTCCTTGCCGCCGCGCTTGAGTTCCTTCAGCCCAAAGCCCACAATAATGCGCCCGGCCTTTTTGCCTATAATATCGGCGGAGGCGCGGTCGTAAAGCTGCTGTAATGTCAGGGGGGCGGGGGCGTTTATGGAAAACTGGACAGGTCTGTTGGCTTCGCGACAAAGGAGAATTTCGGCAAAGCGGTTGGCGGCCTCGCCCTGCTCTCCAAGCATTTCATCGCCTATAATCAGTATCCTGTTTTCCATTACATATATAATCTACACTCTTACCGGGCGTTTGACCACAGAAATCGACCAAAAACCCTCTTTTTTTTGCCTTTTTTTGACAACGTGTCCATCGGCGACCAATGCCCCAGGTACATTCTCTATAGGCGACCCATCGTCCAGGTAGATTTCCAGTTCCGCCCCGTCAGGGAGGCCAGACATCACCAGGCGGCTGCGCATGGAGTTGTTCGGGCAAACCACCCCGCGCAGGTCCAACAGCGTCGGTACCCCACCCTTCAGGGCTTCCGGCAGGGGGTCCACCTTGGTCCGCTCACAGAAATCCGCAATTTCGGGGGCGAACCTCGCAGGCGAGTCCAACCACTTTCCCAGGGGGTATTCGGGCAGGTTCGTGGCGAGCACTCGGGCAAGGGCCTCTTCGGGGGCAATCGTAACTAAATTTTCACGTCTGTACCACTCCGAACAGGCGAACGAAATTAGCTTTCTGAGCGCAATTTCGAAGCCTGGATTCCCTTTTTGGGCGTCCATCCATTTTTCAAGTGCATGTTTTTCGTTTTTTACAGACATTTGGCACTTATATTTGATAAATTTTTCAAGAAAATCTCTGCCACAATGTAGCAAACTTCCCCGCAGGTTTCTATATTTGGCCGCAAGTTCCGAATGGAGCAAAAGGTTTTACATATAGGTTATACGGTTTTATGGCAATCAGTACAATCCTACTCGACATCATGTTCGTTGTCTATGTGATCGCAGGCATCGGACTTGTCATCTATGGTTTTAGCTGTTACTATAGCATTTACTTATTCTTGAAGAATAGCCGCACCACGCGTCTTTCTGACCGCAAAAAGATCCTGCAGTTCTACCGCGAACACTCGATGGACGAGCTCCCGCAGGTCACCACCCAGCTCCCCGTCTTTAACGAAGCAAACTGTGTCGAACGCCTGCTCGAAGCTGTCTGCGCCATCGACTACCCCAAGGACAAGCACGAAATCCAGGTGCTGGACGACTCCACCGACGAATGCTACGAAGTCGCCAAGAAGAAAGTCGCCGAACTCGCCGCCAAGGGCTACGACATCAAGCTTATCCACCGCACGAACCGTTCCGAATTCAAGGCCGGCGCCCTTAAAGAAGCAATGGAAGTTGCCAAGGGTGAATTCCTCGCCATTTTCGACGCCGACTTCGTGCCCGAGAAGGACTTCCTCCTCAAGACGATTCCCTACCTGGTCATGGACGAACAGATTGGTCTGGTCCAGGGTCGCTGGGGTCACTTGAACCGCACCGAATCCGGTCTTACGCTCGCTCAGTCTATCGGTATCGACGGCCATTTCGTGGTGGAACAGTCCGCCCGTAGCTGGGGCAAGCTCTTCATGAACTTCAACGGTACTGCAGGCGTGTGGCGCAAGCAGGCCATCTATGGCGGTGGCGGCTGGGAAGGCGACACCCTGACCGAAGACATGGACCTTTCTTACCGCAGCCAGCTCGCCGGTTGGAAGATGAAGTTCGTGTTCGACGTGATCGTTCCGGCCGAACTCCCCAACGACATCAACGCCTTCAAGGCACAGCAGTTCCGCTGGGCAAAGGGTTCTATCCAGACCGCTATCAAGATTTTGCCGCGCGTGCTCAAGGCCAAGGTTCCTCTCCGCGTAAAGATTGGCGCCATCCTCCATACCACGCACTATTCTATTCACCCCTGCATGTTGTTTACCGCCCTCTGCGCATGGCCGCTGCTCGCGTTCTTTGAACCGGTCGCCCACCTGCCGACTTGGGCCTACACTGTTGGTTTCAGCTTTATCTTCCTCGCCGCTATCGCTCCTTCTGTTCTTTACTTTGTGGCACAGCGCTGCTCCGGTTACACCGGCTGGAAGATCCGCTTGCTTTCCCTCCCCATCCTCATGGCTCTGGGTGTCGGCATTGCAGTGAGCAACTCCCGCGCCGTGTTCTCTGCCGTAATCGGTGCCAAGGGTAGCTTCGTCCGTACGCCGAAGAGCGGCGGATCCAAGAAGAAGGCCAAGAGCCACTACGCTCAGAAGTTCCCGTGGCAGGCCGTTATCGAACTGGGCGTTGGCATCTACTGCATCTTCGGTCTTTTGGAATACATCGGTGCGCAGAAGTTCATTATCGGACCGTTCCTCGCCCTCTATTCCGTCGGCTTCCTCTCGGTGAGCGTGCTCTCCTTCATGCACTACATCGGCAACCTCTTCGAAATGCACAGAGCCCGCGCCGCTGAAAAGGCCGCCGCCAAGGCAGCCAAGGTCGCAGAAGCCTAAGCGAAACAAAATTTCAGAATGAAGCCGGAGCTAATCCGGCTTTTTTTATCGAGTGTCTACAGGCCCGTCCGCATAGGGGTTCATGCGCCGCAGCCCTTCAAGGATTGCGGCGGATTCTTTCTGGTATTCGCCGGACAAATGCAGGTAAAGCCTGTGGTAAGCCCCGTAAACCTGCAGGGCCGCAAGCGACAGGACCGAGGCGGCAAGCATCGCCACCAAGAGCTCTATCAGGGTAAAGCCGTTTACCGGGCGCATCGCACAAGTCTCCGGAAAACAGGTGCTTTGGGGTCGGTCCGCACACTTGGCGTGACAACGAAAACATTCAGCCAGACGATTGGCCGCGGGCCAGGGATCGATTCGAGGGAAACCTGGACCGCGGCGGCAAGCGCCCCGAAGGCGAACAAAGTATCGCAACATTCCGGCGGATTTCGGACAAAATGCTCCACCGCCTGGGCCGCAGCAAGAGCCGCATTCGCATGCTGGCGCTCCAGCGCCCGGACGCGATTGAAGCCATCCAAGTACCGCCCGAATACAAGAACGCCCGCCGAAAGCACCGCCAACGCCACGCAGACCTCCATCAAGGTAAAGCCGGATTTTCTTTTCATCATACACACGCATTTTTCCTTGTCTTCCCGGCCTTGCCAATAGCCACTTGCAGCTTTGCTGCTTAGTGGATATGGTCCTCGGAACGGGGAAGCCGGGATCTCCTTTGATGTTTGCAAAAAAAGAATGTAGACGTAATAGTTATAATTCATTTTCATTTCCTAAAATGCTTTGTTCTCGGTTTGAAGAGGAGATCCCGCATCTACGTGCGGGAAGACAAGCCTACCGCAAGCTCCATTGGAAGGGCTTTAAGTCGCCGGAAATAAAGTCGGGAATCAGAATCGAATCTTGTTCCGATTCCAGCGGCAAGTTCGCCGATTCCGCCGCCATTACGAAAGAGGGATACCGCATTCTGACCTTGTCCGCCCCATTCGGGAAAGCAACTTCGTGCCGGGCGATGGCGACGCCCGAGAATTCCACGCCCGAGGAAATCTCGATGCGGTCTTCGCTAAAGGCTTCGAGGAACCGGGCCTTTAGCCGCCCGCGGAACGTGAGTGGTCCGCGGGCGTATACGCGCAGCGTATCGAAAACCACATTCCCGCGAATTTTGACGGAGCCGTCGGCGATGAATCGGCCTGAGGGGATTTCGCCCTCCAAGTCAAGCGTCAAATCGCCATCGAGAACTTGCAACGCCGTCGAGGGAATTTGCCCGGTATCTCGGCCGAGAATGCGGCGGTTGCCCGACTTGATTTCGAGCTTAAGCGGGTGCTTGACCAACATGATTTCTTGATTCAGCTGTTGCTTGAAGCCCTCGTAGATTTCACGCCGGAGCTTATGCGATTTGAGCATATTGCAGGCGCTATCGCAAGCAATTCCTGCCAACACATGAACGCTTCGGATAGAATCTACCTCTGCAGATAAATCCGTCCACGGGCCAAGCCGCGAGCGATCCACTTTCGGGAGTTTGAAATAATCCTCGGGAAAGCCTTCCAGGCACGCGATTAGAGCCGATTCCGCATCATAAATCTGCTGTTGCATTTGGGCATGGCGCAGCGCAACCCGACGCACCCCGCCCGGCAATTGCAAAAGTGATGTCAGCAGGAGCGTCACCGCCAAAAGGATTCCTAAAACCAGCGGCAAAACGGCGCCTCGCCTACTTAGGGAATCAAGGACCATGCGCACCCACCTTTTTCACAACACTAGAATCGCCGCAAGCCAAAGCAATTTGGTCGCGCCCGATTGTCTGAACCTCAAACGCCCCCAGCGAATCTCCGACCGAAATTTCTCTGGACTCCCCCGCCACCGCAATCACGGCAATCTCTTCGCCCACGACTCCCTTCAAGAAAACTTCTGGCAGAATGCATTGGGGTTTACGCGACCGCGGAGCGCTAGACTCCAGCGGTTCCATCACATCATCCCATTCCGGCGACACCTCCAGCAGCGATATTTCGGGCATCGACAATTCCGGCGGCACCACATCTTTCAAAATGGAAAGAGGAGTCGGATTCCAAAATTTCCCGAGCAACAAAGCGAGCGTTAGAATGGCGAACCAAAAGGTCCTGCGGCCAAGCATCGCGCTAGCGAGCTCCGCTAAGCCCTTTGACGCATTCCCTTCGGGCTTTCGCAGGTCGAGCCCGCGCCAAAAAGGATCACGCGAGGCCCGCTTGAACATTGCCGGAGAACTACTCCCTTGCAGCGGGATTTCTTCAAAATGATTCGCCCGCGAAAACAGCGCATCGCTTTCCAGGAACCGCCGGAACCGCGACAACGCCAAATCCAGTTTCGCATGACGCCCTATGACGTCTTCGGACCAGTGGCACAACCGGCCTTCAAAGAAAACAAGCACGTAAAGCCGACCCTCATCATGCGCATAGCACAAGTAATTTCCGGCGTTATCGCTTTCGGGCAACGAGCCAATCATCTGGTCTGCCGCCGCCGAAAGCCAAATCTGTTCCGGCAATACCCGCCGACCACTATTTTCAAGCGGCGGCTCCACCAGCGCCACCAAAAATCTCGATCGTCGCCCTTCGGCAGAATTAAACGAGACCAAATGCCAAATCCGGTAAAAGCCACCGCTTTCCTGCAAGCGCAAACACGTGCGCGGGAATTCCATTTCAAACATGCGTTCAAGTTCCGCTTGCGCCGGAATTTCATCAAAGGTCGTCATGCATTCCCAAGTCAAGAGTTTCGCCTCCACCGGAATTGCCCCCGTGTACCGCAAACGCCAAAACAAAGCAGTCACATTCAAAATCATAGTCCCGCCTTTTCCACATGGGGCGTAATAAAAATGGCCAGTTCGTTTTCTTCCTCTTCTTCGGAGGTATAGCTGAACAAGCGCCCGAGCAGAGGAATACTCCCGAGAAACGGCACCGCCGAGCGCACCTCGGATTTGCTCTTGCGAATCAGGCCACCCAAGCAAAGGGTTTCACCGTCTTTCAGCACCACCATCGTCTTCAAGTTTCGGGTACTAATGTCGCGCGGGCCATCACCGGAACTGCGCCCGGCCGACTTGATTTCAGGCGAAACCTCTAAAGTGATTCTCCCCTCTTGCGTAACCGACGGCGTGAGTTCTAGCGAAATGCCATCATTAAAGGAGCGGTAGTCTGTTATCGGGTAACCGTCGGCAGACACTTGGCTTACCAAGTAGTAGACGGTGTTTGTCACATTGAGCTCCGCCTTATTGCCGTTGAGCGTGGTCAAGCGCGGGCGCGCGAGCACTTCGGCCTGATTGTTTTCTTCGAGCGAGGCGAGCTCCAGTTCAAAGCGGTCGGGCAAGAGCCCGATTTTACCGAAAGCGCCCGCCACCGAAAAATCCTTTCCCATAAAATCGAAGTAGCCTCGCGCGCCAAGATCGCGTTCCGCGGTCTTACGCGCGGCACCGCTATGCAGCCCGATTTCAAAGCCACGCCCGCGCTTGAATTCCACCACAATGCAAGAGAGCGTCACCTGCAACGCCGGAATATCAATCTGCTTGAGCAAATCCACCGCCATCTGGATTTCAAAATGCGAACCGCCCAGCAAGAGCGCATTCTGTTCCTTGATTTCGGTCGCCACGAAGTTCGGGCTGGGCGCAAACTTGCCCAAGTACGCAAGCGCACGCTCGCTATGGACATGCCGCAGCGGGTAGAGCTTACTCGCCGAAAGCGCCTTGTGCGTGCCGCCCTCGCTCACGTACAAAGTCTTGCCCTCCAACGCAAAGCTGTAACGACGCCCCTTGAACAGCGACTCAATCAAGCATTCAAGCGTCACCGCATGCAGCTTAAGCCGCATACTTTCGCGAATGTCGCCGTACAGTGCCAAGTTCAATTCCGCAACTTCCGCAAGTACATTCAGCGCCTGCGCCAAATCGCCATCGTTCACCTCGGCGCTGTACAAGTCGCCGTCCTTGTAAATCCGGATTTTATCGCTCGCCTCGCTTGTCGCCTTACTCCCAGAACTCACCCTCAAGCATCCGCCTTCACGCCAAACCCGAAAACCATGTACAGACATGATAGAGCGAAATGCCGCCTCGGCGGGCATGGAGCGAAGCTCGCCCGTAATGCGGCCTTCAAGCCCGGGCGCTGCCAGAATATTCAGGCCGGAATTCAGGGCAAACTCGCGCACAAATTCGCCCACTTCCTTATCCTTCACCGACAGCGAAACAAGCGAATCGCGCAGGGTAAATTCATGCTCGCCGCGCTCCCTCGCGCGCCGCACATGGAACACGGATTCCTGCTGCACCAGTTCAAGCCCGTGGGCCGAACAGAGCGCCGTCAGGGCATCCAGCACGCCCACGCCATCCAAGTGAAACGTCACCTTCAAATCGAGGGCGTCGTCCACCAGCACGGGGGTCTTGTATGCTAGCGAAATCAGGCGCACCACCTCGGCGATAGGCGTATCCACGAAATCCAGCGTCACCGGTTTTTCGGCACGCACAGGGGCAAAACAGAGTAACGCCCACAGCAAAACGGGCGCAAACAACAATGTACGGGGCAAAAATCCCTCGGGAACGGCAATAACCCTGCCCGGGATATAAAAAAGATTCCCAATTCGGCGAATCGGACTCAATTTACAAAAATAGAAGACCAAAGCCCAATTCGGTCCAAAAATTCCGTTTTGGAGTTGTCAGTCTCTATGCATTTTTGTACATTTATGCATAGAAAAACTCAAACCCGTTTTTTCAGCGCTTGGGAATGCTCAAAAACGCGACATTCTTTTTGGTGCTGAAAACATCAAGGAGCCTACATGGCACATTATCTTTTTACTTCTGAATCCGTGTCCAAGGGACACCCCGACAAAGTCTGCGACCAGATCTCTGACGCTATCCTCGACGCTTGCCTTGCTCAGGACCCGAACAGCCGCGTCGCTTGCGAAACGCTCGTGAACACTGGCCTCGTCGTGATTTCCGGCGAAATCACCACCAAGGCCGTGATTGACTACCAGCAGATTGCCCGCAAGACCATCAAGGGAATCGGCTACGTGAATCCGGAACTCGCCTTCGACTACAAGGGCTGCTCCGTGCTCGTGGCTATGGACAAGCAGTCTCCGGACATCGCTCAGGGCGTGGACGCCAAGGCCGCAGACGGTAAGGAAGATGACAAGCAGGGTGCCGGTGACCAGGGCATGATGTTCGGTTACGCCGTCAATGAAACTAAGGAATTGATGCCGCTCCCGATCAGCCTCGCCCACAAGCTCATGGAAGAAATCCAGAACCTCCGCGAAAAGGGCAAGATCAAGTGGCTCCGCCCGGACGCCAAGTCCCAGGTGACAGTGGAATATGACGAAAACGACAAGCCCGTACGCGTGGACACGGTCGTGATTTCTACCCAGCACGACGAATTCGTGAACGGCAAGGAACTCAAGCACGCCACAATCGAAAAGGAAATCATCGAAAAGCTCATCAAGAAGGTGATTCCGGCCAAGTTGCTCGACAAGAAGACCCGTTACCTCGTGAACCCGACCGGCAAGTTCGTGGTCGGTGGCCCGCACGGTGACTGCGGCCTCACCGGTCGTAAGATTATCGTCGACACCTACGGCGGTATGGGCCGTCATGGTGGTGGCGCCTTCAGCGGTAAGGACCCGTCCAAGGTCGACCGCAGTGCTGCTTACGCCGCTCGCTATGTGGCAAAGAACATTGTGGCTGCAGGCCTCGCCTACCGTTGCGAAGTCCAGCTCGCTTACGCTATCGGTTACTCCAAGCCGGTGTCTGTTCTCGTGAACACCTTCGGCACGGGCAAGATCAGCGACCGCGAAATCGAAGCCATTGTCGCCAAGACCTTCGACCTCTCTCCGGCCGGCATCGTGAAGATGCTCGACCTGAAGAAGCCGGGCTACCAGTCTACCGCCGCTCTCGGCCACTTCGGCCGCACGGGCGCACGCTTCACTTGGGAAAAGACTGACAAGGCCGCCACGCTCAAGAAACTCGCCAAGGTGTAAGCTGCGGAGGTTTAGCAACCGCTAAACAGCGCAGGCCTAGCGCAAGATATGAAAACGGCCCCGAGATTTCGGGGCTGTTTCTTTTACATACTGAAGCCGTTCGCGTCTATTTTACTGCGGTAAAATAGCTCCTGCTTACGCCCGGAGCGGTAACGCGTACCAGATACACGCCCGCGGGAAGGCCTGCGGTCAGTTCACGCATGTCGCGGAGCATCGCCTGCGTGACATTTTCCGTTTTACGAACAAACTTTCCGTCGGTCGCATAGACACTCACGCTGTATGCCCCCTGCTGGAGCGACAAGCCCGAAAGCATCGGGATGGCCGTCTTGGTCGTATCGCCCGAGCTTGTATCTCGAACAGTCGTATCCTTCTTCGAGGTGTCCGGCGAAACCACCTGCGCCTTCACAAGCGTTACATCGAACTGGTCGATATTCGGGCCGTCATTGCCGCCGACGGTCGCGAACTTAACCGCATTTTCGCCCGCGGCAAGACTCACGAGAACTTCCTGCGTATTCCAGGCGCTCCACGCCCCCGTCGCCTTGAACGACGCGGTCGCGGTGTCGAGTCCCGCACTTACGGCAAGACTGCGCGCCTCGCCCGAGCCGTTAGCGAAATCAATTTCGAGCTTGTACTGGCCCGCAGCATCCACTTTCACGGGCACGACCACGCTTCCGCCCTTGTCAAAGTTCACGTATCCGTCGCCGTGAAAACCCGAGTTGCTGCTTTCGGAAACACCGCCCGTAATGGAGCCCTTTTCGGCCTGGTACTGCTTATCGGGAGTCGGAGGCGGCGGCTCCACATAGTTCGCATCACATTCCGTAGGGCTCTTGAGTGTCGCCCCCGCGTTCGCCTTCACGGCGGCTTCCACCTCGCTTGCCGGCAGCATGAAGCCTGTGTAATCGTAGGGCGGCGTAAACGACGTTCCCGTGCCCTTCGTGTTGCCCGAGCAGTTCGTAAAGATGTTGTCGATGACCTCGTTCACGCCCGTACCGTTCGCGTTGCCAGTATAAATCGGGTTAGCCTCGTTGATGAACACATTCCGTTCGGTACGCACACGGCACATGTGGCCTGCCGAAACACCCAGCACGTCGGTACCGCCCGTGACGCTTGCATCGCCCGTCAAAAGGTTGTTTACCACGTGCACGTTTCCGTAGCGGCAACGCGGTTTACGCTGGTTTGCAGCCTTCCACCAGTTGAACATGTAGGTCACATTCAGCTTGCCCTCGCTTACGGGCTCGTTGTCGGAACTGCCGATAAGGTTCGAGAGGTTGTGCGTACTCTTTTTCTTGTAGCCGAATATGCACCACGTAAACGTTACATTGTCAGCGCCCTTCACCACGTCGGCGTTGCCATCTTGCCCGTCCCAGAATTCGCAGTGGTCTATCCAGATGTTCTTGGAGCCGTCATTTTCGATGGTGAGGTTGTCCCACGCCTGGTCGGCGTTGCTGCCCGGGCCCTGGATAACGATGTTGCGGACAATGATATTCGAGGCCTTGCTGATGTGGATGGGAGCCTTCAAGAGCGTTCCCGGTTTAAGGCCGATAATCGTCTTGTTGGAGCCGGTAATATTCAGGCGGTCGCCGGTCGTGCCGCTCCAGCCGCTACCGAGGGTACCATCGATGTAGATAACTCGCGGCGAGGAATCCTTCGCGTATTTTTGCAAATCGGCGAATGTCGTTACCGTAATGGGGGTTGCGTTACCGCCTCCGGTCACTTCGAAGGGGGTCGACGTACGGCCCGAACGGGTCGCCCAGCCGATGGGCTTACACTGGTCCACCGCGGCGGACGCGCAAACCGCGAACCCACACAGAATAGCCAAAATTCTGGAAGACATTTCAAACATCCGTGATACTCCTTGCGTCACCAACGCTTTTTTATAAATCTACCCTTTTTTCGCACAGAAAGGGCGTTTATGGCATAAAAAAGCATTTACAAGTTGTCCACGGACAACGCATGTAGAGCGGAGGCTTACTTCTTCTTTTTAGCCGGAGACTTTTTCTTCTTGTCCTTCATTTCGACGCGGCGGCTTCCGGAGCGCAGGCGTTCCCACGGGCCAAAGCTCGAAATTGAGAAGAAGAATCCGAAGAACCATACGAGGAATGCCACGAACTGAAGTGCAGCACAAACCCAGTTGCGTTCCCCCATGTCAAAGGTCATGGCAGAAACCAGGAGCAAGGAACCGATCACCACCGGCGCAAGCAACTGCTTGGCGGCTTTCACCAGCGCACCCGCCTGCGGAGCACCTTCGCCCAAGTGCTTCCCCGCGACTACGGCAAAGGCCATCGCGCAAGCGAAGGCGAATGCAGAATGTGCGCCCCACATGAGACTGGCCGCGGCATCGAACTTCGAAGAGATAATTTCAAGGATCCCGCTCAAGAACAGCCAAGAAAGCACAAACGGGAACAGCGCGCAAGCGACCGAGAGTTTCACAAAAATGAACATGACAACCGCTACCAGCGCCAAGATGCCGAACATCGGGAGCGGCATGCTTTCGGCACCGCCCAGCACATAGAGAGCCGCAAAAGAAAGTACCGCCGACACGAGCGAGGCGATTCCCGCGCGCACGCCGCCAAATACCACAAACATGACCACGCAGGCAATCGTCGCCACGCCAATATAGCGGGCAGATTCCCACAAGCCCTTCGCCGTCTCGGTTTCAGCCAGCCACATTCCAAGCGCTTCAGAAGAGCCCAGCGGCAAAGAAACTATTTCTTGCCAGCCGGTCGCCACAAATGAAACCGTCGCAATGACCATGACCACCAAGGCGATCAAACGAAAACGCAACATCAATTCCAAAAAAGTCTGAACTTTACCAGGCTTTTCACGCAAATCCATAATTACCTCGAAATCAGCAGTTTTTGTTTTTTAGTCCAAGTCTTCTTGCCAAACTTGTCGTTAGCAGACACGGTGCTGCGGACCACATAGTGGTACAGACCGTTAGCAAGCAGGCGTCCGTGATTGTCGTGGCCGTTCCAGTGCGTCACGCCCGAAACCGCATTCTTGATCACGCGAACCAGTTTGCCATTCTGGTTGTAGATAAAGATGTCGACCTTGCTGTCGCGATCTACAGCCAAATTCTTGAAGTAGAAGGTGGTGCCTTTCTTGCCCATCGGATTCGGCACGTTGAATACGTCGGCAAGGCCAGATTCCATGTCGTCCGTGATTTCAAGATTCAAGGACTTGACGGCGATGTTGTCCAAAACGTCCTTCGCAAACACCTTGAATTCGTACTTGCCGGCAGGATACTGTTCTGCGCTAAAGTTCATGCGCACCTTGGCACGCTTCGAAGTCTGTTCCAAATAGGGCCACGGGTGGAACGGTTCCTGCACGCCCACGACTTCGAACGAAATACCTTCGTCAGCCTGTTCCCTAAAGTCAAGCGCCGTAGAATCTTCTACAATCACCTGCAGGCAAGCAGGGGCCTGCAATTTGACCGTTTCGCCATCGGCAAAGTCGGTCGCTACACCGCCGCCGTAGCAAGACTGAATCTGGATAGAAGGCGGGAGCGTGTCATTCAGGGAATCGGCGTAGTCCGAAATACCGCTAATTACCAAGTTCCTGAGCCAAGAACGGCCCACGGCGCTTTCGTTCGGGGAATAAGCCCAGGCGCTGAATTCAGCCGTCGTATCGCCAATCGAAATCTTGCGCGGTGTCACGAAGTCGGTCGCAAAGCGGCCTCCCTTCACCGGGACCTTTTCGGAATAAACCAATCCACCGTCGTAGAACACGTTAACGGAATCGTCGTTCACTTCGAGCGACATTCTCTTGTTCGTGCGACCTTCGCGCAGAATCAAGTCCACGTAACCGTTGTCTAGGCCTTCCACGGAACCCGAAAGTTTCACATGGTCAAGCGCCTTGACAGAATCCAACGGAGTGTCCAAAGAAATCTTGAATTCGCTACTCGGCATGCGAATCACCGGTTCACCCAGAAGCACATAGCGTTCGTTGTTGAAACGCTGGCGTTCATACTTCATGCTGACAGCACGCTTGGTTTGCAAGAAGGCACTACCAATAGTTTCGCCGGTTTCACGCAAGGAATTCAGCAAGAGGTTTGTTCCGAAGTTGGAATTGTATTCGGCAAAGGTTTCACGCGTCGCACCAATGGAGACGATAGAACCGGCATCTGCCTTCAGCAAGAATTCTTCGGAAAGGGAGCGGGCGTTGCCTTCGTCAAAACGGCCCACCGTGCAAGAGAACGAGCCCAGAATCGTATAGCGGCCCTTGTTCGTCAGCTTTACCAAGTAGCTCGGCTTGAGCAGGCCTTCGCTTGCCCAGTCGGTCTTGGAGCCGTGTCCAAAGTACGTGGTAAACAGGGCGCCCTGATTCAAGATATTCAGGAAGTCTTCGGCGGCATCTTTCTTTTGGCCAGCCGCATCTTCAGCATAATCGAGCAAGTAAATCTTCTTGAAGTTCCAACGTTCCTTCTTGTTCACGGCCATGCTATCGATAGCGCGCACCAGGTTTTCCTGGTACAAGGTATGCTTGGTCACGTCATCCATACCGCTGTTACGGGCATCGTCTGCCGTATGCAGCAAAGTCGAGCGCCAGTCGGAATAGTCCATGACGCCTTTCTTTTCGTAGTCCTTGGCCTTTTCGATATAGCTTGCAAATTCTGCCACCGTCGCCACCGGGAGTCGACCGACGGCGACATCCAAATCGTACGTGCCATAGGGAGCCACTTCGCCAGAGTCGAGAATGCCGAAGAAGTCTTCGATGACGCCATCTTCCTTTTCGAACGGAGGAAGCACCGGGACACCGTATTTCTTGTTGATGTCGCGGTAGTCGAAGTGGCCTGCGCCAGCAAGCAACACGTAGCGGAAATTCGGGCACACGGAATAAACGTAGGCGATGTAGTTGCGGATTGCAACCGGCGACATGCGGCCACCCGTATAGCGGTTGTAAATGTCTTCGGCCACCACCACCGAGGTCGCAAACGTTCCCACAGAAGAGCCGTCGTTACGGAATTCGGCGAGCTTTTTCGCCTGGTCCACGAATTCGGCCGGCGTGATAATCAGGTATTCAAGCTTGGAATTGGGTCTCGAAAGATCCTTGAGCACACCATCGCCATAGTTGGCAAGGCCCTCGACCTTCAAGCCCGAGCGGAACACGTTTTCCTTAACGGCAATGTAGCGCACGTCTTCGCCAAGGGTAACGCTGTCCTTGGCGACGCCACCGGCAGCCGTCAAGAATCCGACCGGACGCATGTTCGAGAACTTAAGCACCTTGGTGTTAGACGGAACAGGCACGTTGATAACGCCCGAAACCGCACCGCCTGGCAAGAGCCATTCGGCAGAATCGACAGCCGGCGTCCACTGGTAAGCAACAGAATAGCCGTCAAAGCGGTCAAACTGTCTGGGCGACGGCAACATTTCAAGTACATACTGGTTACCGTCTTCAACAAGACCCGGATTATCAATACGGAAGTTACCGCCCGGCAAAAGTTCGGTGTCGGTATATTCCACACGAACACCGTTGATTTCCATCGCGAAGTAAATGGAATCCATGCGCTGCTTATAACCGGCAGACGAAAGGGTCAAGTTTGCACGCTGGTCGTGGTCCACCACTGCAGCAGTCGCCCACACCGAGCGATGCGGGAAATACGAAGCCGACACATACTGCTTACCACCAGGAACAAGCCCGGGCAACTGCTTGGTCGTCTTCATTTCAAGTTCAGAAGCCGGAACCGTCGTAGTCTCGAGACGGCTATGCCACAGCCAGTACCATTCCTTACCGGTTGCCTTTTCCCAGTCCAGTTCCTTACCAAAGTAGGTATCGCGCAAATCCATTTCTTTTTCGGCGCGCACGTAACGCAACCAAGCAATGTCCTTACCGTTACCTGCAGGGGCCGCCACCGTCTGGTTAAAGCGCATGCCCTTGCCGGTCTGCTTGTAGCCCAGCAAGAACTTCTGGTAGAACGAATACGGGGAGTAAGAATGGAAGTAATCCATCTTGCCGTTCACAAAGAACTGATCTTCGCGGTCGCAACGTTTCCAGAATGCGCTACCGTAGCCAATGAACACAATAGAGTCGCCGCTATTGAACAGGTTATCGGGAGCGCTGCTGGCTGAGCCGTATTCCGATGCGGGCGTATGGTCGCGAATTTCGATGGGAATTTCAAAAATCTGGTTCGGAATGCGACCGCTTGCGCCAGGAGCCATGTCGGCCAGCGTATCGGGCGATGCACCGTAAACGCGAATCCATTCTACCGGAATGCCGTCCAAATCCTTGGGGTTGGGTAGGGCATTTCGAATCGCGGTATAGCTCACCGCATACAGGCCGTCTTCGCTATTGGTCGCCACATTCTGGTCGCCCACGCTAAAGCGGGCAAGGAACGTCGGCAATTCACCGTCTGCCGCCTCGGAACGCAAGGCCTTGATAGCCTTCGCCTTCGAAACGCCAAAGCGTGAAGCCGCCGCCGGGTTCTGCACTCTGGAAAGGGCTCGCTTGCCCGGATTGACTCCGTTAGTAGAACCGTTAAACTGAACCTTCAAGCGGAAATTCTTGCGCAGCGAAACCGACGAGCCATTCTTAACGTAAAGCGGCACGCGAATGTTGGTCATCCAAAGACCGTCGCGAAGCACCGGTTCCGAAACATCAATCGAATATATCCAAGAAGCATCCGTACGAATATCGCGGTGTTCGGCACACAAGGGGGCTCCCAGCGGAACCGTCTTGGTGTCGCTTACAGAAACAGTCGGTTTCTTGTTCGTGGGCAAAGCCACCCAATAATGCCTAAAGGGCATATCGTGCTTTTCCAGATAGGTCGCATTTTCGGGTTTGAATTTAACCCCAGGCAAACCGGTAGAATCACAAGGATGAATACTAGATTCAAAGACAGCATCATCCAGAACGTAACGCGTCCTGGAATCTTCGACCACGCGGGCAAACGAGCAGATTGCCCCCAAGGCCACAAAAAGGGTAATAAGTACTTTGGGCTTCACAATCCTAAAATAGCAAATAACGAAAGCCCCGATTATGGATTACTTGCGAATTTCTAATTCCGAATAGCCATTTCCATTCGTTCGGAATTCAATCGATTCTCCGGCAGGCGTTGTCGCCTTGAAAAGCCTAAAGAACGAGGGCGCCACGCCGCGTACAAGGATAGCTTCAAGCTCGGCGCGCTTGATCATGAATTTGGCGTTCCAGGCCGGCATATACCAGTGCCACGGCTGCCAATTGAACACACCCCTGACCGACTGCACAAAGGCCCTGAGCATCAACGAATATTCGTACTTGAAGTAGTCTTCGTAATCGGTCAGAATCGAATTCTTTTCGGCAGGATCCTTGGTCGCATAATCGGCCACCATGAACAACGGATCTTCACCCTTCTTTTCGTAAGAAAAGAGCATGCCCGACGGCAAAAGTTTCACCTTCAGGTTATCCTTGTCGCGGTGCACATATTCCTTGTCCGAAACCTGCCTGTAGTCGCGGAAAACCACCTCGGGGTCAAGCACCGGATTAATAGAAAGCGGTACCGGCTTTGCATCGAGCGAAGGCAATTCATAGAACAGGATGGTTTCGCCTTTTCCCTTGGGGAGCAACACGGCAACCAGAGGCTTCGTGCGTTCGGTAATCACCCACACCATTTCGGGCTTGTTCGTTCCCTTGAGCATGGGGTCCAGAATTCCCATAAGCGCAGGGTCTTTCACGCCATTCACGTCCCATTCCATCCAGGTTCCCGTACCGCCTACGGAATCGAGCGTCGCAAAAAGGCGTTCGCCGCTAAAAGCGGTCTTCGATTCTACAGCGCCTATCACCTTGGCGGAACCCGCCGTGTAAGGCTTACCCTTGGGTGCGGCCCAAAGCACCGAACTCAAACAAACTAACGCAACAAGAGAAATCTTCGAAAACTTCATTTTAGGCACAAGAATTTTATCCACTAGAAGCCAATGGGTTCGCAAAGGGAATCATCAAGTCTCGAATACGTCATGTGGTATTCGCGGTCGAGCCAGTAGAGAGCCAATTTCTTGTTGCTCCAGCTCTTCTTGACGGCAGTGGCCTCAATGCCCTTCGTAATCAGGGGCACGGTTTCGACCAGGTCCAGTTTCCAGGACTTGTCATCCCATTCAAAGATCATGATCGGCACTTCGGGGCTCTGTTCCAAGCCAATACTTCCGCGGTCGTTCTTGATTTTCATGGGGCCCAGTTTCAGCTTGGTAAAGTTATGAATGATTCCCGCCTTGGACATGTAGAGCCAAAGCATGCGGTCTTCGGGCACCTGCCACAGGTGTTCGCGTTCGTAAAGGCGGTAAAGCAGAATCGAATAGATTTCGTAGAACTGGCAGGTATCGAGTTCGGCGGGGCCATAGGTCATGGCATGGCGTTCCAAAGTATCGAGCCAGTATTCCGAAGAATCCGTCAGCATGGCGTAAAGGTCGTCGGCCGGCGTATCTTCGCGAATGGCGACCAAGAAATTCTTGAACATGGATTCGAGCATGGCCTGCTTGTCGTATTCGCGGTGTCCCACCTTTTCGTTCTTGATTTCAGCCGATTCGCCAAGAGTGGCATCCACCAAGGATTCGTTGCGCGGGTCGTTAGGATCTTTGGCATTCGAAGAGCCCGCACAAGCCGAAAAGAATACGCTCGCCCCAATTGCAAGGGCCATAACAATTGTATTTTTAAGAGTATGCATCGCGATACCTATTTAAAAATGACGCTTGATGAACTGCTCCGCGCTTGTTCCCTCAAGGGGTTCCAAGGCTCTGGCCCTGGCGGACAGCACCGCAACAAGACCAATACCGGAGTTTTGCTCACCTTACGGGATTTTAATTTAGAAATCAAATCGTGCGAAGGCAGGAGCGCGCACGAAAACAAGGTGCATGCATTACACCGAATGCAAATGGCTCTCGCCCTGCAAGTCCGCGAAACGCCCGCAAACCCCGAAATGCCCTTCCCCGGCAGCAACGGGCACCTGCAACCTTCCAACCCCTTGTTCCCGCTATTCGTGGCCCACGTCTTTGATATCATGGCCACCAAGAACGGTGACACAAAGGCCGCGGCAGCCGCATTCAACCTGACTCCGAGTGCGCTCGTGAAGATTTTGCGACAAGACAAGGCCTGCGCCACCAAGCTGCAAGGAAACCGCAAGCAAAACGGCCAGAAAGCGCTAAAGCTCTAGGGTTTCCGGCACTTCGTTCCACCCCCGCAATCGCTGTTAACAAAATTTTACAGCAAAGTTTCCCAAAAAACAGGGGTTAAATCAGACACTTTTGCCCAAAATGGCGTGTTAGTAAATAGGACCACTCAACCAAATGGAGGTATTATGAGTCCTATCAAAACGAAACACGCAAACATCGCCACCGCATTCCTGTGCGCTCTCGCCCTCTGGAACTGCAGCAGCGACACCCACGAGACCAGCGCCACCATCAGCAAGTCGGGCACGGCATCGGTCGCGCTCCGCCTGCAGTACAACACGCCGCCCCTCTTGGACAGCCTGGTGCTGGACTGTTACGGAGCCGACACGTTGCACTACGTGCATTCCGCCGACAGCGCGCTCTTTAACATGGACCTGTTCCCCAGCGACAACTGGACGTTCAAGGCCAAGATCTATGCGAACGGTGCGCTCATGCAAATGGGCGAACTCTCGACTAAGTTGGAAGCAGGCGCCATCGCAGACATTCCGATCCAGATGCACCCCATTGTGGGCTTCGTGGTGGTCGAGGTACCTATCGGCCTCAGGAACGAAAGCGGTATCGAAAGCGGAACCATGACGCTTGTTTCCGAAGACGAGCGCTACGAAATCCCCATGGAAGAATCCACGGGCAAGCTCCTCTTCAAGAGCGGCATGCTCAAGCTCGGCGTTGAATACGAAGTACAGATTTCCCTGTTCGATGCAGACGGCAACGCCATCTACGACTTGAGCGACAGGTTCCTGCTCACCGAAGACAGCCCGGTGCCCGACCTCTCGCTGAATTCGCTCCGCAGTAAAATCGCAGTCTCCGTAAAGCCCGCCGACGAGCGCAACGTGTCCATCACGCTTGCCCTCCGCGCCGCTTTCCGCAAACCCAAGGTCGACGACTTGCTGATTACGGAATACTACGCAGCGCCCAACGCCAAGGATAGCACGCAGTATGAATTCGTTGAAATCTACAACGGGAGCATCGACACGCTTATCCTCGACGACTGCACGCTCGGACTCGGGAGCGCCACCAGCATCAAGCGCTACGCCCTCACCGCAAGCGAAATCTTGCCGGGCAAGGTGCTTGTATTAGGCGATGCCGCCTCCGAAAACACACCCGCCCTCCACATCAATACCGATGGTTGGAGCGCCATGTCCAACAGCAAGGGCGCCGTGGTGCTGCAATGCGACGGAGAAACCCTCGATTCCCTGTACTACGCAAGCGCTCCTGACTCGCTGCATAGCAACGTGGTACCCGCGGTCGGTTCGGGTAAATACAATCAAAGTGGCCAACTGAACGTTGACCACTGGAACATGCGTTCGGATTCCTCGGCGTGGTGCCTTACGACTCCCACTCCGGGCGAACTGAATTTCTGTAATTAAGCGTGAATCTGCGTATTAGCGCGTTCAACGTCAAACAGCCTGCGCAGTAATTCTGTGCGGGCTGGATCGCGTTCTTCAGCAAGAGTCAACGGACCCATGTTCAGGGCCACCAGAATGGAGCCCGGATAGTTGTTTGCGCTCTTGATGAAGTCGCTAGAAGAAACGCCTTCGGTGTAGAAGTCGACAACGAAAGTATCCCAGTCGTCATTTTCGAGCTGTTCCTGGGCTTCAGCCTCGGTCTTTACAGCCTTGATGGTTGCACCCACCAAAAGGTCGGTCAGCACGGTCAGGCAAGCTTCGCGATGGGAATCGTCTTCTTCCCAAATCAGGATACGGCGGTCGCTATAATCACGAACCACGGGAGTCTGGGCTAGGGAGTCCTCGGAATCGAACTTCTCGAGGGCGGCTTCGTCCATTTCTTCATCGTCAAAATTGTCGAGTTCTTTTGCCATAGTAGCCCAAATATAGTAAACTTGACCCCAAAACATTGCCATAATCGGCTAGAATTTCTAAATTTGCGCGCAAAAATAAACGTCAATCAAAAGAGCCATTATGGATACATCTAAAATCAGAAACGTCGCCATTATCGCCCACGTTGACCACGGTAAAACTACCCTGGTGGACCAGCTCCTCAAGCAGTGCGGAACCTTCCACGAAAACGAAGAAGTGAACGAACGCGTGATGGACTCCGACAACCTGGAACGTGAACGCGGCATCACCATCCTCTCCAAGAACACGAGCGTCATGTACAAGGGCTATCGCGTAAACATCGTCGATACCCCGGGGCACGCCGACTTCGGCGGCCAGGTGGAACGCGTTCTGGGTACGGTGGACGGTGTGATTCTGGTGGTGGACGCCTTCGAAGGCCCCATGGCTCAGACCCGTTTTGTGACCCAGAAGGCCCTTGAAATGGGACTTATTCCTATCGTCGTGGTGAACAAGATCGACCGTGACGGCTGTAACCCGCACGGCGCCCTCGACAAGGTGTTCGACCTGTTCTGTGAACTCGACGCCAACGAACAGCAGCTGGACTTCGACAAGGTGTTCGGTTCTGGCCGTAAGGGCATCTGCAAGGCCGAAATGGAAGACCCGGATGGCGACTTCCACATTTTGATGGACAAGATTATCGAACGCATCCCGGCCCCGAAGGGCGACCCGAATGCAGAACCGCTTCTGCAGATTGCCTCCCTCGAATACTCGGGCTTCCTTGGCCGCTTGGCCGTGGGCCGCGTGCAGCAGGGTACCTTCAAGCCGAACATGACCGTTGCCCAGGCTATGACCGACGGGAAGGTCAAGAACATCCGTATCCAGAAGATTCTGCGCTACGAAGGCCTGACTCCGCAGCCGATCGAAGAAGCCGGTCCGGGCGACATCATCTTGATCGCCGGTCTCGACAACTTCGACATCGGTGATACCCTTTCTTCGACGAACAATCCGGTGCACCTCCCCCGCATCCACATTGACCCGCCGACCATTTCTATGCTCTTCACCGTGAACACCTCGCCCCTGGCCGGTAAGTACGGTGGAAAGTTCATGACGGGTAACCAGCTCCAGGAACGTCTGGAACGCGCCCACATGGCTGACCCCGCCCTCCTCGTCGAAAAGGTCGACGGCGCTTCTACCTTCAAGGTGTCCGGCCGTGGTATTTTGCACCTCACCATCCTCGTTGAAAACATGCGTCGTGAACTCTATGAATTCACCATCGGTTCTCCCCAGGTGATCTTCAAGAACGACGAAAACGGCAAGCTCCTGGAACCGATCGAAGAATTCAAGGTCGAAGTGCCGAGCGAATTCAGCGGTGCCTGCATTCAGGAAATCAACACCCGTAAGGGCGAAATGGTCAACATGACCACCGACGAAAACGACCGCGTGACTCTCGAATACCTCGTTCCGAGCCGTGGCCTTATCGGTATCCGTCCGAAGCTCCTTTCCCTCTCCAAGGGTTACGCCATCAGCCAGTCCATCTTCAAGGACTACGAACCGTACAAGGGCGAAATTCCGGCCCGCGTGAACGGCGTGCTCATCGCGAAGGAACCGGGCGAAGCCGCAAGCTATGCCCTTTCCAACCTGGAAGACCGCGGTTACCTCATCATCGGACCGGGTGCCGAAGTTTATCCGGGCATGATCGTGGGTGAACACAACCGCGACGTCGACATCATCGTGAACGTCACGAAGGGTAAGCACCTCACCAACATGCGCTCCAAGTCCGCTGACGACATGATCCAGCTGACTCCGTACCGCCGCCTGACTTTGGAAGAATGCGTCACCTTCATCAACGAAGACGAATGCATTGAAGTCACGCCGGAAGTGCTGCGCCTCCGCAAGACTGAGCTCGACCCGATCAAGCGCAAGCAGCTCTCCAAGCGCCCGGCTGAAGAGGATTAATGACTAGGGAGGAGGAAATCCTTTCCCCCTCCCTAAAACCCTCCCTGCATTAACAAACATTCGTTTGTTAATGAGTGCCTTCGGCACGGAGAAATTCATAAAAATTTTAAGGCACTCTATCGAGTGCCTTTTTTGTTTTGTAAAGGGGAAATCTAAACCAAGAACCCTAAGCGACCTTCACCGGTTTGCAGGTATTCGTTCATGTACTGCTTGGCGATTTCGCAGGCGGTAGGCACATCTTTACCGAGCGCCACGTTTGCAAGGATTGCGGAACTGAGCACGCAACCGGTGCCGTGCTTGCCTTTACCGGGGAGCCTCGGGCTGATAAACTTGAACTGTTCTTCGTTATACCACAAGGTATCGATCGATTCCTTGCCGCGGGCATGGCCTCCTTTCAAAAGTACGGCAAAGTCGCGGCCCATCTTAATCTGCCCGCGGGATTCCGCAAGTCCCAAACCCAAGTAGGCAAATTCATCTTGGTTCGGCGTCACCAAGTCAATAGACTTCATAATCGGCAAGAATTTTTCGGCATCGCGCATAAAGTGGAACCCAGCGCTTGCGCTTGCAATCGGGTCCCACACAATGAATGCATCCGGCGACTTTTCACGGACAAATTCCACAATACGCTTTAAGGTGCGGGCCTTTTCCACAAGCCCGATTTTCACGTACTTGAACTTATGTTTTTTAAAGAGCGTTTCGAGTTGCGCCTCGATGCGGTCCCAAATGACCCAGCCGGGCGCCACGAATTCTTCTTCGTTCTGTTGCGTGAGCGCCGTGCAGACAGCCTGGCCGTACACGCCAAAATGCGCCATCGTCTTGATGTCCGAGATAAAGCCCGCCCCGGCAGAGCCGTCAAAGCCCGCTACCGTCAAAGCGTGAATCAATTTTTCACCCATACCCTATCCTTTTTTATAAGACCGCGTAATAGCCAATTAAACCTGCCGTCACCAAACAAATCAAAATCACGGCAGGCAATATCGGACGACGCATCGCCTTTGCTCCCAAGAAAAACACCAAGCCACCCTTCGTGATTGTATTGGCGAGGCTTGCAAACAACAACGCCAACACCAATTCACGCACCGGGAGCCCGGCCTTCAAGTTCATATCGATTACCGAGAATGCCACCGCATCCATCTCGGCGGCACCGCCCAAGAAGCTGCAAGCCAACAAGGCGCCTGCCCCCAGGTAAACGCGGGCCGCATTCGCGACAAACATCACGCAGGTAAAAATCACGCCAAACTTGATCGCGGGCAAAAGCTTGAACGGGTTCGAAAAATCAGACGATTTCTGCCGATGGTCGCGGAATTCACGAATCTTGAGGAACAGCGCATACCCGAGTGCCGGCACCACGGGCAGCAACAACGGCAGCGCAAGCGGTTTCGCAAGTGCGCCACTCAAGAAAATACAAATCAGGTACAGGCGCACATACATCACCGCCCAGCTCAGCACAATACCAAGCGTAAAGTCCGATGCGTAATCCTCGTTTTCGCGGCTGCGGCCGGCCAAATTCAAGGTCAAAGCCGTACTGCTGGCAAGCCCACCCAACAAACCCGTAAGCCAAATGCCTTTGCCCGGCCCCACAAGCTTAATGAGCACGTAGCCCACAAAACCGATACCACTAATGAATACAACGAACAGCCAAATCGTATGCGGGTTCAAAACTTCGAGCCCCGCGGGGCCGTAAGCCTGGTTCGGCAAGAACGGCAAAATCAAAGCCGAAATTACCGCGAACTTGACCGTCGCCAAAATATCTTCTTTCGAAAGCTTCTGCGCAAAAGTATGCAACTGCTCCTTGGCCGAAAGCACCCAGAGAATCACCACCACAATCACGCAAGATTCTAGCAATCGCCCGTACCAGCAAATGCCGCCGAGCAAGTACACAATCACAACCGCCACGCTGGTGGTAATACCGTCGCCTCCGGGCAGGTGCACTCCGGAAGGATCTTCATGCTTACGGTGACCAATCGCAAAAGACACATGCATGGCCATCAAGAGCATGCCCACGACAACAAATCCGGTAATAAAAGGCGCCACATCGCCCATCTGGTCCGAAAGCAGAGCCGCCATGGCACCTGCGAGCCCCACAAGGGTAAACGTACGAACACCGGCCGGATGCCTATCCGACTGGTCGTAGTAAGTGTGCTCGCGCTGCAGGCCAATAATCAGGCCAATGCCAATCGCAGCCGCCAAACGATAAAACACGTTAAAGTCAAGCATGTCTTTAATATATATTAAAGACACGTCGCGGGAATCAACCTATTTGCGAAAATATGCAAAAAAGTGAGTTTTAGAACCTGGCGAGTTTTGACTTCATCTTCGCCTTCATGGCGTACATGCGTTCGTCAGACAGGTGGTAAACCTTTTCGGCATCAATATGGGTTTCTTCGGCCATGCTAAAGCCGTTCTTCAAGAATTCATGCTTGTAAGCCACGCCGTAGGCCACTTCGAGTGAAATCGGCAAGCCTTCGCTGCGTTCTTTCTGCAAGTCGGTCATCTTCTTGACAGCATCGTTCACGTCGGCCACGTGTTCGCTGCGCACAATCGCCAAGAATTCGTCGCCGCCCACGCGAATGGCGGTACCCACCCCCGCAAAAGCCTCATTGAAAAGGCCGGCAAAGACTTTAATGAGTTTGTCGCCTTCGTTATGGCCATACTTGTCATTCACCGCCTTCAGGCCATTCATATCGATACTCACAAAGGCGTAGTCGCCAAAGCTCTTGTCCAGAATATCGAAAATTTGCTGGCACTTGGCACGGTTATAAAGCCCCGTCAAGGCGTCCAGATAAGCCATCGTCGCCAGCGCCCCCTTTTCGGCGCGGTCTTCCAGAATGTAGACCAAGTAAACGACATAGCTTTGGACCAGCGAAAACACGAAGCCCAGCGTACCCAGCGGGATCCAGGACGATTCCAGCAACGGGTTATCGACGGCAAGATAGCGGGCAAAATTAAAGCGAAGCAAGTCCGCCACCACCATCACCACAAAGAACAAGACGCCGCGAGAAAGAAGCTTTCCGGATTCGTCCATCTTTTTGTTGTAGAGAATGCCGGAATAAACAAAGTATACCAATCCGGCAAATACAACCGCATGGAAAAACACCAGCATTTGCGGGTAGAACAACAAGCCCGTAAAATGAAGGACCGAAGAGATCACCAGGTAAGCCACTTCGTAAACCAGCAGGAACTTCATGACCCAAGTCTTGGCTTGGCTGAGACGCGTCTTCTGCATGTTCCAAAGCAATAGCGTAAACGGGATCGGCGCAAAATAAAGGCAGATATATTCAAGCGTCGTATTGAACGTCAAATTGTAAGACACCACCTGGATCAGTTTCGTATAGCACATTGTCCAGGTGCCAAACGTAAACGACAAAAGCCCGATCATCAACAGGCGGAAATAATTGACACCGTAAATGCGCATGACGGCGCCCACCATAACGGCAAGCAGCCCAAAAAGAATCAGGAATATCCCGATGACAAGCGCAAAAATATGGCGCGAGGAATAATCGCTCACGGCGTATTCTTCGGGCAAAAGTTCATATTTCGAGAAGGTGATTTTCCTGTTGTCTATTTTTTCGACCAGCACAACCTTCAAGCTTTGATGTTCGCCATGGTTCAAGTGGACATAATGGTAACCGCATCCCGGAAACATGCGATCTTTACCATACTCATAAACGCTTTTGCCGTTTTCAAAAACCTCGACAGCGCTATGCACCGTCCGGAATCTGAAAATCGGGTGCGAAAGCGGGTTCGCAGAAATCCTGCCTTCCAGGATCAACGAATCACCACTCATGAGTTTTTCGGGGAACGTATAGTTCACCAAGGACTCTACCCCGGTCTTTTCGCCCTTGTATGTAACGGTCCAACCTTTATCCAGGCGGACACTTTGCGGAGCGACGCCGTTGTAACGAACGGCAATCAAAAAGACGACAAACAGCAAGATCAAAACGACAGTCGAAACTGACGTGACCCAAAGATATTGCTTATGAATTCTATCCGGTTCTACCAATTAACGCTCCCACACCTCGAACACTGTCGGGTAATCGTTCTTTTCGTCGGCTTCGAATTTTTCTTCGCTTACCTTGTGCCAGCCTTCGCCCCATTCAGGGAACAAGACGTCGCCATCGACGTCGGCAAGCACGCGCGTCACATACAGTTTTTGCACCAGGGGCATGGCTTCGCGGTAAACGGCCGCGCCGCCAATAATAAAACATTCTGTTTCGTGGGCGGCGCGAGCAGATTCTATAGCCTGAGAAAGATTGCCGCAGACAACGCAGCCCGGAGCTTCGAAAGCCGGGTTACGTGTGAGCACGTAATTCGTGCGGTTCGGGAGTGGACGTCCGATATCGTCGTAATTCTTGCGGCCAAGCACAATCGAATGCCCGGTCGTAATCGCCTTGAAACGCTTGAGGTCGGCGGACAAATGCCAAGGCAAGTGCCCGTCACGCCCGATCACGTTATTCTGAGAAATTGCGACAATTGCAGAAATCAACATATCTTTGTCTCCCCCTTCGATTACACCGCGATTGGCGCCTTGATTGTCGGCCACGGGTCGTAATCGACCAGTTCAAAATCTTCGAACTTGAATTCGAAAAGATCCTTGATTGCCGGATTCAACTTCATGGTCGGCAACTTGCGCGGCGTACGCGAAAGCTGTTCCTTGACCTGGTCGAAATGGTTGGAATAAATATGCGTGTCACCCAGCGTATGCACGAATTCGCCCGGTTCGTAGTCGCAAACCTGGCAAAGCATCAGGGTAAGCAGCGCATAAGACGCAATATTGAACGGCACCCCGAGGAAGGTATCGGCACTGCGCTGGTACAGCTGGCAGCTGAGCTTACGCTTGCCAGAGGCGCCAACACCGCCCACGTAGAACTGGAACAGGCAGTGGCAAGGCGGCAAAGCCATCTTGTCGACTTCGGCCACGTTCCAGGCACACACCAGGTGGCGGCGGGAATCGGGATTGTTCTTGAGGCTATTCACCAAGTTCTTGATCTGGTCGATGTGTCCGCCATCGGGAGTCGGCCAGCTACGCCACTGGTGGCCATAAACCGGGCCCAGGTCACCGTTTTCGTCGGCCCATTCGTCCCAAATGGTCACCTTGTTGTCGTGAAGGTACTTGATGTTCGTATCACCCTTCAAGAACCACAGCAATTCGTGAATAATAGAGCGCAAATGCAGTTTCTTGGTCGTGAGGCACGGGAACCCTTTAGAAAGGTCATAGCGGCACTGGCGGCCAAACACGGAGCGCGTTCCTGTACCCGTACGGTCAGAACGGTCCACCCCGTTTTCCATAATATCCTTGAGCAGGTCTAAATACTGTTGCATATTGGTAATTTAATAAAAGTTATTCCCCGAATATTTCGACGCGCTTGTACTGTTTCACCTTTTTGTCTTCGGTAACCGCTTTTTCACGCAAAAGGGCATTGACCGCCTGCAAAATCAGGTCTTGGGTATGCTTGGGCACGGGCTTTTTGCCGAGGCGCGCCTTCTGCACCATCTTGTGGTTCAAATTGGCCGGGAGCATTTCCACGAGGTCGTGGTTGGAGGCTTCCAGGGACTGCAAAATTTCGTCGAGTTTAGTCATAATCAAATTTTCTTTTCATAAAATATAAAAAACCTCGACCCACAAAGGGCCGAGGTTCTTGGTTAATGATTTACAGATCGATTACTGCACCAGGTTGCTTTCGCACTGGGTACCGTCGTTATCCGGCGTTACGAAGTGCATTTCGATACGGCGGTTCATTTCGCGGCCTTCGGCAGTGCTGTTGTCATCCACCGGGCAGCTGGAACCCATACCGATAGCCTTGATGCGATCCTTCTTGACGCCCGCCTTGGTGAGCACCTTCATCACTTCCTTAGCGCGGTTTTCAGAAAGCTTCTGGTTGGTCTTTTCCTTACCCACGTTGTCGGTGTGACCCTGGATCACGATCTTCAGATCCTTGTAGCTGTCTTCGTTCACGAGCTTCTTAGCCACGTTCTGGAGGATCTTCTTGGCGTTGGATTCCAAGGTAGCCTTACCGCTCTTGAAGGTCACGCCATCGAGCTTTTCGACAGCCTTCTTCGGGCAGCCATGGCCGTCATCACCCGGTTCATCCGGGCAGCGGTCGATACCGGTACAGACGCTTTCGAATTCCTTCTGGAGCTTCTTGGTAGCAACCCATTCAGAGCAGACGCCGTCCTTATCCGGGTCCGGATCGTCTTCGATCGGACAGCCCTTGTTCCATTCAGGACCAGCTTCGAGTTCGCAACGGTCATAGCCACGGCACATTTCTGCGAACTGGTCAAGCATCTTCTGCTTGGTCACCCACGGAGAGCAGAGGGAGTCGCCATCCGGGTCCGGGCTTTCCATCGGGCAGCCCTGAGCAAAGGCTTCACCGGCTTCAGTCGGGCACTTGTCGACGCCAGAGCAGATACCGTCATACTGGTCGAGCATATTCTTTTCGGTCACCCAAGGATCGCAGAGGCCGTCCTTGTCGGTATCCGGGTTGCCGAGCGGGCAGCCTTCGTTAGTAGCCGGGCCGAGTTCGGTCGGGCACTTGTCGATACCCTTACAAGACTTGTCAATGAACCATTCCTTAGCCATTGCTTCGTCTTCAGCAGCCTTTTCGAAGTAGAAGCCCATCTTCTTTTCGGTCACCCACGGGTCGCAGAGGCCGTCGTTATCGGCATCCGGATCATCCCATGCGCAACCCTTGTTGGCAGCAGAACCGGCTTCACCCGGGCACATATCGTAACCCTTACAGATGTCGGCGAATTCGTTCATGGCGCCTTCGTCAGTCACCCACGGAGAGCAGAGACCGTCACCATCCGGGTCCGGCTGCTTGGTCGGGCAACCGTTGAATGCCGGAGAACCAGCCTGAGCCGGGCAATCATCGATGCCTTCGCAGACATTGGCAAACTTCTTGAGCATCTTCTTCTGAGACACCCATGCGTCGCAAACGCCGTCGCCATCAGCATCCGGATTGTCGAGCGGGCAACCGTCGTCGCCTTCGCCAGCTTCGTTCGGGCACTGGTCAACGCCTTCGCAAACTTCAGCAAATTCAGATTCAAATCCCTTTTCAGCAACCCAGGCATCGCAAACGCCGTCTTCGTCAGCATCCGGATTACCCAGCGGGCAACCCTGATTCAAACGGTGACCGACATCGTCCGGGCACTTGTCTTCGTCATCCGTAACGCCATCGCCGTCGCGGTCCTGAGCCAGCAGGAAGCCGCTCCAGGTGATACCGCCGTAAACGGTGTATTCCGGGTTCACGCGAATGCGGTCAACCCTCACGCCACCCGGACGTTCGCTAGATTCAAGAGTCTGAGCGGTAATGTAGCTGTCGTCGCCCAGGTAGTAAGAAGCACCCATGTGCAGGTCGACACCGACTGGCAGGTGGAACACCAAGGCACCCGTCAACTGCTTCATATCGAGCTTGCCGCTACCATTCTTGATAGAAAGGTTGCAGTTTTCGTTAATGAGTATACCGGCTTCATCAAAGATGGGCATGCAGCGTTCAAAGTCGTCCAGCTGGATATCCCAATAGTATTCCACGAAGATGGACATGAAGTCCATAAAGTAGATTTCAGCGGCAGCACTCATGAATGGGAGTGACATGTAGTCGCTATTCGTGTTATAGCGATAGCCACCGTTCAAGTGCAGCAAGAACGGGAATCCGTCACCACCGTCGAGCTTGCTTGCATCCATCGTGATAGCAAGACCACCCTTAACCATGGTGTTCTTGGTACCGAACGGGAGGGCGGCACCATTCTTCATATTAATATATTCAGGTTCGCGAATCCAGAGGCCCTGCTTTTCGGCATTGGCCGTACCGGCAGTCACACCGCCGAACACGGCGATATCGAACATCTGGTCTTCGGGCAGCGGGAAACGAGCCTTCAAGTCAACCTTGAGGTTGCCCACATAGCCTACCTTCGTGTTCGGAATAGTAGCCGGACGGGTCATATCCCTCGTACCCTGAGCCGGGTCTACATAATAGCCTTCGGCAGACAGCTGGTCGTAGTAAACGGGGATAGTCACGCCCAAGTCAAAATAATGCCAGATACCGATGGCAAAGCCGATGTTAGCGCTTCCGCCCACGAAATCCGCCACAGCCGCATTTTTCAACGCGCCAGTCGCTTCGACTTCGTTCAAGGCACCAAAGCCTGTAGCATCGTCACCCGGGAACATGTCGTTACCGAAAGTAGCATCACCCAAAAGGGTAAACACAAGTTTGGAATGACCAAGGGATTGGGCAGACTGGGTCTTATTCACACCCACAAAGCCTTCCTTGTTGATTGTCTGGGGATGTCCAGCAAAGGCGGAAGCCGCCAACGCAAGGGCAAGACCCATCGCTACCTTATTCATAGCATCTCCTTATAGTGGAAAGCCGACCAAACACGGCTTACCGATTTAACTAATGTAAATATAACTTATTAGTCCAAAAATCAACCCAAAAACGTGCATTTTTTTTGAAATTTAATGAATATCACACAACGGGCTGTTTGTAACATTTTTGTAAGAAGCTGTTTTACGCGGGGTAAAACGTCTTTTCGAACATCCCGGGGTCCATGCGGCAGATGCTGTTAAGCCCCCCTTTGCCCACAATAATATGGTCCAAGACGGGTATTTGGAGCACTCGCCCCGCCGCACAGAGCACACGGGTTATCGCCATGTCTTCTTGGCTGGGTTCCAGCGAGCCCGAGGGGTGATTATGGGCAAAAACGACCGAAACGGCGCGGTCTTCGATGGCCTTGGCGAACGCTTCGCGGGGGTGGACCGGGGTCTTGTTGACAAGGCCCGTGGTCAGTTCATGGACCCGAATCACGCAATTGACCGAATTGAGCGTCACAATCACCAAGTGCTCCTGCGATTCGTATTTCAGGAACGAAAGCCTGCCCAAGAGGTCTTCGGGCGTCTGGATTGGGTTCGATTTATCGCTCAGAATGTAGCGGCTCGAAAGTTCCAGGCAGGCCAGCACCTGCGAGGCCTTTACCTTGCCAAGCCCCCGAATTGCACGGATTTGGGCCAGCGAGGGCACCTGGGTCTGGTTCGAAAGAAAGTCCGAAAGGCGCCTCGACAGTTCAAAAACATTGCAATCCTGGTTCCCGCTCCCTAGAATCAGGGCCAGCAATTCCTCGTTCGTGAGGGCTGCCGCCCCGAATTTTTCAATCTTTTCGCGGGGCAAGTACTTGGGGGGAGTTCTGTCGTTCAGCATCATCATGTTACGGTTCATGGAGTATCCTTTTTTGGGAGGGTTATACTCTCTATACGCCAAATTCAGAAAAAATGTCTGATTTTGCCCCTTATTTTTTCTAATTTTGGTTCAAATTGAACGGAAGGTCCCCATGGAATTAGGCAAATACAATCGCGCCCGAGTAGAAGAAATCATGCCCCAGGGCTATTACCTGGAACTTGAAACCGGCGGCCGCGTGCTTCTCCCCGGCAAAAAAGAAGAATTCTCGCTCCAGGAAGGCGAAGTGCTAGACGTATTTGTCTACATGGATTCCGAAGACCGCCCCATCGCCACCCTCGACAAGCCCTATGCTACCGTCGGCGAATTCGCCGTGCTCGAAGTCAAGGACGTGAACCGCGTTGGCGCCTTCTTGGATTGGGGCCTGAACAAGGACCTGTTCCTCCCCTACAAGCAACAACTCGGCGAACTCAGGCGCGGCGACCGTTGCGTCGTCTACATTCTCGAAGACGAAAAGAGCAACCGCATCGTGGCTACCGAAAAAATCAAGAGCTTTCTGGACCTCGACACCTCGGAACTGCACCTGGGTCAAAAAGTCCAGCTCGCCGCCTACGAAGTCACCCGCGACCATATCGATTTCCTGGTGGACTACCGCTACACGGGCCGCCTCATGGTCACCCCCAATACGCCGCGCATTTACATCGGCGACACCATGGCGGGCTATATCCAGCGCTTTACCGAAGACGGCAAGATTACCTTGAACCTCACTCCCGTGGGCTACAAGGGAATCATGAAGAGCGAAAGCCCCGCCGCCATTATGCAAAAGCTCGAAGAAGCGGGCGGATTCCTGCCGTACGGCGACCACAGCGATCCTGAAGAGATCCGCCGCGAATTCGGCATGTCCAAGAAGACATTCAAGAAAATTCTGGGAACGCTTTTCCGCGAAGGAAAGATTATCCTTTCCGACGACGGTTTCCGTAAAAACTAGTTGGTAGAGCTTAGTTTTTTTTCTAAGCTCTAAGTTCTAAGCTCTAAATTCTATTTATATTCCACCGGGACTTCGTTGTCGTTCAGCACGCAGAGTTCGATGCGGCGGTTTTTCTTGCGGCCGGCCTCGGTCGCATTCGAAGCCTTAGGCTGGCTAGAACCGTAACCGCTTGCCGAAAGGTGCCCGCGGTCTACCCCATGTTCGACCATGTAAAGGAACACCGTGTAAGCGCGCTGTTCCGAAAGCGTCTGGTTAAACTGTTCGCCCCCTTCGGAGCTGGTGTGGCCTTGGATTTCGATACGGGCATCCGGGTTTTTCAAGATTCCGGCCACGGCCTTGTCCAGAATCGCCATGGATTCCGGTTCCAGTTCGGCACTGCCCGCCTTGAAGTTCACGCCGGTCAGTTCCACGCGCGTGTCGTCGAACACCACCGTAAGGCCGCCCGTGCTTGCCGTGGGCGAAACATAAGGAGTCGTACCGCATTCAAAAGGACCGGTCACGCTTTCGCAGTAAATCGTGTAGGTATCTTCGCGCGGAATATGGAACGTCACTTCGCCTTCGGAATCGGTCGTGACCGTAAGCTTGTTCTTGGGGTTGTTCTGGCCCACGAAAGAAAGCTTTTTATGCACCTGCGGCACGTCCTGGTCGTTGGTGTAAGTCACTGTCAGTACAGCATGCGTCCTGTTGGGCAATAAATCGCGTGCAAATGCGGGCGCGACATAAAGATTTACACACAAAACAGCGCTAAAAACGGGCAAAATGCCGAAACGGAACCGTTTCACCGAAAACTCCTTGAAAATCGGGCCGAAAAATAGAAAAATATTTCTAAATTTGGACACGAAAAACAAAACACTCCAAGGAGCAAACATGAAGTTCGGGAAAATCGCAGCGGCTGCACTCGCCATGAGCATTTCCGCATTTGCAGCAGACGCCACTGACAACATGACCCTCAAGGGCAATGTTCAGACCCAGGTCACCAAGTCCATCGAAGACACGGACAACAACTTCAGCAGCGGCTGGATCCGCGCAAACATCGGCGGCCAGTACAAGAGCGATAACCTGGACGGAACCATCATGCTCCGCATTTTTGCCCCGGAATTCGGCAACAAGATCAAGGACGGCGACGGCAAGACCACGAGCTACGACAAGATTTTGGCTGACCTCTACTGGGTGAACTACAAGTGGGCTCTCAACGACGACAACCAGCTGAACCTGAAAATCGGTCGCTGGAAGACCGACTGGTCTCAGTCTACACACTTCGGTACCTATGTCGACAAGGACTTGACCAAGCGCGGTCTCTGGATGCGCGATTACAGCCATAACGCTGTCGAACTCGGCTGGAAGCACGGTCTCAACCAACTGAACGCCATGGTCGCTGCCAAGAACGGCACCGCCAACCAGGGTTATGTGCGTCTCGAAGACGACATGAAGTTTACCTTCCCCCTCGAAGTCAAGGTCGCCTACCGTGCCAACCTGGTCGACGTGGTGCAGAACTCCGCCTACATTACCCACCGTGTGGCCGCCTACGCCAGCTATGAATTCCTCCCGATTCTCCGTGCCTACGGCGAATACGCCTGCGTTTACACCCAGGACGACGAAATCGACCCGAGCGTAGACAACTACCTCGCTCCCGAATCCAAGTATTACCAGCCGGGTATCTATTACCAGCCGTTCTACCTGGGCCTGGATCTCGCCCCGAAGAACAAGTTGGCAAGCACCTTCATCAACCATTTCATGGTGGAATGGGAATACATCAACAAGCGTGACAACCTTTATGGCGCCCCGAAGGGCACCTACGACGACTGGGCATGGACCGTTGCCTATGTCAAGAACGTCGGCAAGTCCAAGATTCAATTCAGCGTCTACAGCGAAAACGAACTGAGCGATGTGGGTCTCGCCTTCCGCCTGACCAGCACCATCAAGTAATTTTTGAGCGTAATGCCAAATTGGTTTAAAAATTTTTCTTGGGAGAGAATGTTCGACTATATTGCCGAACGTTCCGTTACTCCCGTGAAGGTCGCGGTCATTGCCGGCAAGTCGTTCCTGTATTTCCACGGACTGACCCGCGCCGCCGCCCTCACCTACACGACTTTCTTGGCCGTGGTTCCGCTTTTGATTTTGCTGACCTCGATTACGCTTGCAGTCGGATTCGGCAACTTCTTCTCGGACTACCTGCCGCACCTGCTCAGTTTCTTGGACCTTGACTGGCCCGTCGACCCGATTATCACCATCGTGCAGAACGCCGAACACGTGCCTATCGGCAAGCTCGGTTTCATCGGCGCCATGGGTCTTTTCATCACGTTCATCCTGGCCTTCGGTAGCCTGGAGTCGAACTTTAACGTGGTGTGGGAAAACAAGGTGTCCCGCCCGCTCCATAAGCAGCTTCGAATCTATACCCCGCTTCTGCTTATCTTTGCAGGCATTATCGGCCTCTATGCCGGTTTCGTGAACCACATGCAAAGCGCCCTTTCGGTGATTGTCGTGGACGGCCTTCATTTTGACCCGTCAGTCCTCAAGACCCTCATCAACGCATTCTGGTACCTCACGTTCCACGGGGCGTTCCTCTTGGTCATTTTCTTGACCCTGTATGCGCTCCCCGCCAGACCGGACCCCAAGAACTACACCAAGAAGAAGTTGCTCGTCTCTTCGATCGGCATTACCGTTCTTGCATGGATTTTCATCATCATCTACGTGAAGATCCTGATGCTCATCCAGACCATGCTCGTGACCCGTATGTCTATCTTCTACGGTTCGCTGGCCTTCATTCCCCTGATTCTTTTCCTTGTGTTCGGCATTTGGACTATCGTTCTCTGCGGCAATTCCGTGGTGTGGACGATTTGCACTTGGCCCGAATCCAAGGACCGTATATGGAACTGGGAAGGTAGCCCCACCGAAGGCCTGAACATGACCAAGGACCGGTTGTAAAAAACTTTCTATTACAGAAAATCCCTGGACTTGAATCCAGGGATTTTTTTCATGATTAACTTTTGGGTTATCTAGTTGAGTTCAACCGGTTCACCATCTGTCGATGATGATTCTTCAGCGCAATCAACACCTTCGCAACTTCCGCTAAAAAGGACGTTTGCGCGGTAGCCATAATCAAGCACCGTCATTTCCGGCTGCACATAGTTTTTCTTCTGTTCGTTTTTCATAATCTCCTCGTTGCTATTCAATTACAACTTCATAAGAATCCTGAAGCGATGGCTGCAGCAAATTGCAAGGCTCCAAAGCAACAATTTTCATTTCCGGTGCACGGTATTCTTTTTTCTGTTCGAATTTTTCTGTCATTACTTAGCCCTCTTCAGATACACACCCTTTGCCTTGGGCTTGCCATTCACGCCACGGCCCTTGAGGTCGAACACACGGCCTTCGCGAACGTTCTTGAACTCACCCGTACGGGTATTGATGCGGCCAATCACCGTCGTATGTTCCGCATCGTCACTTTCGATCACGACATCCAATTCTTCGGGCATGTCAGCCGGAGCAATGCTAGACATTGCAGGGCGGCCGTTCCCCGGAACATTTTCCGGAGATGTTTCCGGAGCATAAATCATGTACGCACGCATCGGGCGGATCCACGCACCGGCCGCGGCCTTCACGAATTTACCCACATCCGTAGTAGCAGTCTTTTCGGCAGAAAATCCGTAAACATTGCCAAGGTCTTCATGGTCAGCGTCCCATTCAATACGATGGCGAGTTCCGCGGAATTCCCAATCGCCCACGCGTACAATGGAATCCTTGGTCGCTTTCAGAGTCGCCGAGCCGTCAACCTCAAACTTTTCATCTTTCATTAAGACCATGTAAGGAGTATTCGCTGCAAGCGTCACATCAGCCTTCGTCGTATCGGCCCAGACCACCTTCATTGTCACAGCCTTCTTGGTTACGCCATTCTTCGTGATTTCCTTAAGGCCGTTAAAGCCCAGCACCATCTTCACGCCGTACGTTCTAGACATGTGGACTTCGAACGGAAACACAATCGTCGAGTAAGCTTTTTCTCCTGTCGTAAATTTGCGCTTATACACAACCGACGTAACTGTAGTATCTTTCGGAATGTCTACCGTATCCAATTCATCGTACATGCCATCGATGACGGCTCGAGTGCCAGTATTGTAGTTACGAATCTGCACCGCACCGTATTGCGTCACATCCGCCGGATAGATGAAGAGTTCATCTTCAATGTCTTTATATTCCGTTCCACCGATGGCTATTTTTCCACGTTCCCCCCCATATCCTTTGCCAATAGAGTATTCACTCGAGCCCTTTGTCACAGCAATATGATCCACGTTATCGCTTATCAAAATATCCCCGACGACATCTCCATAATAACCACCGCCGATGCCTGCAGCATAGCGGCCACCTTCAGCTTCAACTGTTCCGCCCCAAATTACGATACCATCAACGGTTGCATCCCAACTACAGCCGACACCTGCACCATACTTTGCTCCTCCAGTAGCAGTGACCCAACCGTTCCAAATCCTGATCTCCCCGACCTTTCCTTCTTCACCAGCGCCAATACCGGCTCCCTGGTTACCACCTAAAGCAATAAGCCTACCGTTTTCGATTATGACAGCCCCGGAAATTATGCCTTCATAACCAGAGCCGACACCTGCACCATCTTCACCACCTGTAGCTGTGACCGTACCACCACTGATTGTGATATTTTTGACAGAACTTCTCTCACCACTGCCGACACCTGCACCACCATTACCTCCTGTAGCAGAGACCGTACCGCCACTGATTGTGAGTTCCTCGACAGCGCCATCGTAACCTCCGCCGACACCTGAACCACCTGCTCCCCCTGTAGCAGTGACCGTGCCGCCACTGATTGTAATGTTTTGAATGGGTCCCTTTTTACCACCGCCGACACCAGCGCCAAGATAATCACCTGTAGCATCAACAGTTCCGCCACTGATTGTGACACCAAAAACTTTTCCTTCACAACCTGCACCCACACCTGCGGAATGCGAACCAGCAATAGCAGTGACCATGCCGCCACTAATTGAAATATTAGTAGTTTCACCATAATAACCACTGCCAATACCGGCACCCATGTCACCACCTGTAGCAGTGACCGTACCGTCAGTGATGATGATGTCATACGCATACGACGATATGCCACTTTCGCTATAACCACTACCAATACCAGCGCCACGTTCACCACCTGTAGCAATGACCGTGCCGCCACTGATCGTGATCTTATTACAACGTCCTTGATAGCCACTGCCGATACCGGCAGCAGCATAGTCAGCAGTAGCATTGACGGTGCCGCCACTAATCGTAACATTCCCGTAAACATAACCTTCGCGACCACTACCGATGCCAGCACCCCATTCACCAGTTGCATTGACCGTGCCGCCACTGATCGTGATGTTTTGCACAATTGACTTCTGGGCACCACCAATGCCAGCACCATAGTTACCACCAATAGCCGTGATGGTGCCGCCACTGATCGTAATATCTCCCACGTCTGTGTAACGACCGCTATTAGTACCTTGGCCTATTCCGGCTGAGGTCCTAGATGAAGCAGTAATCGTACCTCCACTGATTGTGATATTCCCGACATATGCATAATAACCGCCGCCAATACCGGCCCCAGAGCCACCCTTAGCATTAATTATTCCGTCAAGAATCGTAATGTTTCCGCAATCCATTTTTTCCGCATCGGGGCTAAAGCCACCACCGATACCGGCTCCAGAGCCATTGCTACTAACGTCAAGGAACCCGGAACCCGAAATAGTCAACGTCTTATTTTTCGGCACGTAAATTCCAGGATACCACTCATGAAATCCCTTCACCGTGTTCTTCGAATTATCGGCAAGAACTATTTCACAATCGCCCTCGCAGGTAATACCTGCCCACTTATATTTGGAATCGTTCACCCCGTTGATTGTCACGCCAGCAAGCGTCACCTTGGCTCCATCTTCAATCGATATCTTGTGATTGCCACCAAGTACACCTACCAACACGTCTCCATTCTTAGCGACATAGTCCTCAGTTAAATAAGAAAAGTTAATTGCATCGCCCTTGAACCAACGAGCATACAACGTTACCGAAGCACCCGCTTCAGTATAAGTCACATAGCCTTTGTCCGCATAAGATTCACCGCTATCATCGACCTTGGTATTCCAACCCACAAAAGAATACCCTTCGCGAGTAAAGCGGTTGGCATCAAGAGCTTGTTCAAAATTGGTAAGAGCCATCTGGGGCGCCATATCGCCTTCACCGCCATTGGCATCGAAAATCACGGTATATGGTGCAACAGGGTAATTAAACGGACTCGCTGCGATACCAGGAGTTTCAAAAAATTGTGTAGTTTGTTCAATCGTATAGTCAATTTGAACGGAGCCGTTCATAGAACCTTTATCGCCACTGCCAATACTGTATGGTGCGTCTTGGCCCTTGATTGCAGTCACCTTGGTATTGGTTCCACTAATCTTGATATATCCAACATTCCCCTTATAGCCACCACCAATACCTGCAGCTCCATAACCTCCCGTAGCAGTGATAGTTCCTCCATTAATCACGATATTTCCGCAACTTTTTTCGTAAGAATAATCGGCACCACCAATACCAGCACCATAGCCATTACTACTAGCATCAAGAGAACCTGTTCCCGAAATGGTCAGTGTATGGCCCTCCGGCACATAAACACCAGGATAATCG
Source organism: Fibrobacter sp. UWB5 (assembly GCF_002210295.1). NCBI lineage: Bacteria > Pseudomonadati > Fibrobacterota > Fibrobacteria > Fibrobacterales > Fibrobacteraceae > Fibrobacter > Fibrobacter sp. UWB5. The sequence continues at coordinate 155,266 of NZ_MWQH01000005.1, forward strand.
CGATAGAAGCCCCTGACCTTATTTACGGAATTGTCTGCAAGAACAATATTGCAGTTTCCTGCGCAAGTGATACCCGCCCACATGTACATGGTATAACTTTCACCATTAATAGTCGCATCTTTGAGCGTTACCGTAGCGTTATCGGCAATTGAAATCTTGATTTTTTTGACAAGTTCGCCGGTCAGCACATCTTTATCTTGCGCAACATAGTTGTCGGTAAGCGAAGACAAATCAACAGTGTTTCCTGCAAATGCCGAAGCGGCAAACAGCAGGGAGAATATCGAAAGGAATATTTTGTGTTTCATTGTAATAAGGCGTATGTGTTATTTAGTTTTAATTTTTTTTGACAAGTTCAAAATTTTCGCGACAAATTTACAAAACGCTTACAACTTTGTCAATAAATTCTTAAAACCGGCCATAAAAGTCCAACAAGCCCATTTTGTGCTTCACCTCACATAAAACCCTCAAAACACCCCTTTTCAAAAGCTAATGAGCGCCATTTCCAAGAGAAAATCACGTTTTTTTTAGTAAATTATAGACAAACAGAGGATTTGCTTATGAAAAAGATTCTATTGCTCATCGTGGCCCTGGTGGCCTTCGCAAACGCAGAACTGCAGAGCGTAAAGTATTCGCCCGAAGAAAAGTCGAGCGACGGCTTGAAAGCGTTCATCGGCGTGAGCGGCGGTAACGTGCTCGTGGCCGATGACGGCGCGATTTTCGCAAACCTCCGCATCGGTCTGGATATCAACCCCCTGCTTTCCACAGGTGTCTGGGTGTCCAGGCTTCTGAGCGACGTGCGCAACTACAATGTGCCCGAAAAGCAGATGATCAAGTACATGTCCGTGGGCGGATTCGTGGAACTGTTCCCGGTGCGCATCAACGACTTTTCCATTTCGGTGCCGATTGCAATCGGTGGCGGCGCCCTGTACGTGATGGAACCGGACGACGAAGCCTTTGAATCCGAAGACTACTTCTTTACCGCCGACATGGCCGTGCATTTTAACTACCGAGTCACGAAGATGCTCGAGATTTCAATTGGTGGCGGTTACCGCATGTTCACGGGTATCGAGACCAACAATCTCGAGAACCTGGATTTCTGCACCCCGTTTGGCGAGCTGCGCTTTACGATTAGGGAGTAATGCCCGGTTAGGTTTAAAAGGAGAAAATCATGAGTTCTTTAAAGATTTACAGCTCAATCTGTCTTCTGGCAGCATCCTCTAGCCTTGCCGCATGGACCGGCAAGGCCGAAAAGCCCTCGTGCAATGAAGAGGCGATAACCGCGTACGGCATTTACGCATGCGAGATTTCTACCCCGGAACAACTCGCGGGGCTTGCAGAACAGCTCGACACCCTTGCCGAAGTTCCGACAATCACGTTGACACTTGCAAGCGACCTCGTTTTTGGAGAAGACTCCATAAGCGTTTCCGAAACCGCATGGAAACCCATCGCAAACTTCAACGGCGTATTTTACGGAAACGGCCATACGATTTCCGGCTTGAACATCACATCCGAGAGCGGCGTGCTAGGGTTGTTCAAGTCCTTTAACGGCACTGCCAGGGACTTGACCATCGCCCATTCTACGCTGAACTACAAGAGCGAATTCTCCAATCAGCACGACTATTTTTATGCAGGCTTTTTTGCAGGCTCGGCAAAAGCAGACCTCATCAACATACACAGTGTCGAAAACGCGCTTCACTTCGAAGATTCGTCAGCCACCATTTTCAGAAGGGCTCACCTTGGAGGGCTCGTCGGAGACTTGACCGGTTCTACTGACAGCTGTTCTAATTCCAGTGAAATCGTCGCAAAGATTTACGACATCGATGCCTACATTGGCGGCATTGTCGGCGAAAGCAAAAAAAATAGCAACAGCATTAATTCCGGAAACATCTCCGTTTCCGGTAACACCGAGATGCAAGATGTCTATGTCGGAGGCATTGCCGGAGAAGACAGCCTTGCCGCAAACAGCAAGAACAGCGGAACGATTACAGCAAAGGCAAAGCGAGTCGGCGGAATCGTCGGTTACGGCAGTGCTTCTGATTTCTGCGAAAACACGGGTTCCATCACAAACACGCACAAAATTCAAGAGTGGGATACCTCTTTTGTCGGAGGCATTACCGGTTCGGGTAAAGTCCAATACAGCATCAACAAAGGCTCAGTCAAGGGCGGAATTGCAGGTGGCCTTGCCGGAAAAGGCGGCGGCACGCAAAACATTAACGAAAGTTCCGTAACAGGATCTCTTTATGCCGGGGGTATCGGCGGTGATTGCGGCAGCGTCGTAGCGTCTATCAACAGGGGCTCCATCGACGGCGGCAACGTCGGAGGTCTCTGCGGACGAAACTTCACGATTGTCGGTTCATCCATCTCTTATACCGAAAACGCCAACGGCAGCGAGTCTACAGGCGGTATCATCGCCATCAACTACGGCCAAGTGATCGGCGGCTTCTATGATACAACCAAGGTGCCCGGCTTTCAGCCTATCGCCAAAGACAGCGCCGACATGATCAACTGGGAAATGCGCGGCATGTCGACCAAGGACATGCAAACCGTTGAATTCGCAAGCAAGCTCAATGATATCGTTAAAAATGGAACGCCGTTTGTAGGCCACAGTTTTGACGGTTTCTATTTCACACCATACCTATGGACAACAAACGGTTCTTATCCGTTCTTTGCCGATTCCGACAATTTACCTATTCAAAAAATATTGCTTGACGACAGCCTTTACGTGAAAACGGCCTATACCGATTCTAAGGGACATCTGCAAGATATTCCGCTGGCGGTATCTAAAGAAGGCCGCTATTTCCAAGGCTGGGTAGACTCTATCGGCACACCCGTGACCAAGACAACCGTATTTACGGATAGCCAGACTATTTTCGCCAAGTACTCCAACACCATTACCGATTCAAGCCTTGTCGTATTTAACGACAACCCCACAGAAAAAACGCCTGTTATCGGATGGAACGGGGAATTCGAGGAACCCGTATTGAAGATGCACAAGGATTCTTCGCTTTACCAGGTGATTTCTACCCCCGGTGAATATGCATGGTATATTATGAACACGCGCTACAGAACAAGCGGCGAGAACCCTTATATTGATCGCGCCGTTCTTGCAAATGACATTTACCTGGCTAAAGACACTGCAAAGTATTTACCCGAAAACTACATGACAGGATATCTCCACAAAAACAATGTTTTCGATGGCGCTGGACACAGCATTTATGGATTAAACGGCAGGATGTTCCGTGATGTTGGAAAAGGGGCGGTTATCCGCAATGTCAACTTAGTAAGCCTCTTCATGAATCCATCAAGTGGATATAATACCGACAAAGCCAGCGCATTCGCTTACGACAACGAAGGCACTATTCAAAACAGCTCTATCCGTAATGCTATTGTTGATTCCACAGCAAAAGAGATATATGGTTTTGTTGTAAACAATAAAAAAGAGGGCGTCATCGAAAATTGTGAAAACTACAGTGATTTTACAAAAGGAACCCAATACGCCGAGTCAGTCATAGGCTTTGCAGGTTACAATGCAGGATTGATCAAGAATGTCACAAATTACGGAAATATCAGTCATCCCTATGACAGAAACACAGAATTTTTAGTATACACACATTCGGTATATCTTGCAGGAATTGTCCAATCAAACTCCGGTGTGATAGAAAATACCATCAACAAGGGGAACATTTTCAGCGAAAGCATCAGTGAAAGTACAGCCGAAGTACAGGATATGCAAATTGCAGGCATCGCAAATAGTGGCGGAACTATCAAGAATTCCAGAAACGAAGGCAACATTACATTCAACTATACCAAAAGTGAATTGGTCGTTAGGATTGGAGGTATCTCCAGTGGAAAAGCAACTATTGATTCAAGCGTAAATCTGGGCTCCATCAAGGTAGACATCGCCGATAGCATCGCTAAAAAGAATTCACTCGTGATTGGAGGAATCGCTCTTGAGGGCTCCGTCAAGAATTCTACAAACGAGGGCAACATTTCGGCTATAGACACAACTTCTGCCAGATGGGTCCATGTAAGATTTGCAGGAATTCTTTCTGGCGGAATTTATGGACTAGAAGGCATCGATGTTGATTCTTGTACAAACAAGGGCGATATCGAAGGATTCATTGTTGTCGCAGGTATTTTGGGACAAGGAGCAGGAAACATTCAAAACGTCCGCAATTTCGGGAAAATTAAAGCCCACCGTGGTCCTACATACAGTTCAAAGGAGACTTATGTTGGAGGAATTGCCGGATTGTCTAGCCAAGACAACGGCATCAACCACGCCTTTAACGAAGGCGAAGTTACAGCGGTTGCAACCGAAAAAGACTCCACCACAAGTTATGTAGGCGGAATATGCGGATTTGCAGATCACACCGATCTGAATGTCCTTTCGAATACAGCTTCGGTTTCGGCCAGCGGAAAGAACGCCTATGCCGGCGGCATTGTCGGCTATGCGAAATACAATAATTTCATCAATGTCTATAACTGGGGCGAAATACAGTCCGATTCCGCAGCAGGCGGCATTGTCGGTCGAAAATACAGTTACAACAACTATTACGAAAACGTCTATAATGCGGCTCCTGTAAAGGGGGCTTATGTCGGCCCCATCGAGCCCGTAGAATATTATGAATATCGCAAGTTTAAAGATACCACCACCAGTATTTTCTACGATTCCTCCTTCGTTCGAGATACCGCAGACAAAGTCAGTATGTATTCAGCACGCGTCGCTATAACTCCCATGAACACGGAATCCATGCAGAGCGATGAGTTCGTCAATATTCTGAACACGTCGAACAGCCAAAAGGAAAACAGCGGCGTTTGGACCCGCAACGACGGCTACCCCATATTCAACGAAAAGCCGACCCCAGTTGTCGCAAGTTCCAGCTCGCAAGAAGAATCCAGTTCCAGCGTTCCGGCAAGTTCTAGCTCCGGCGATCAGGGTAAGTCTTCTAGCAGCAAGAAAGTCGATTCCTCCAGTTCGCAGGCAAAGTCCAGTTCTAGCGCAATTTCTAGCTCTAGTTCGAAATCAAAGGACAAGTCGTCTAGTAGCGCAAAATCTTCTAGCAGCAAGGGTAAAGACTTTGTCTTACAGCACAACACGGATTTCAATTTCTCGCTCGAAGTTTCTGGTAGAACGATTTTGCTCTCGAACGTTCAGGAGTACGCAAGCTATGCCCTGTTCGACATGCAAGGCAAAACGGTTTCTGCAGGGGCTCTACAAAAAGGCTATATGCAGATTGCCGTACCGAGAGCAGGAACATACCTGATTCGTGTCGGAAAGAAACTGCAAAAGGTGATTGTTGAATAACTTTATTTCCATTCGCGGCTGCAGGCTGCACAACCTGAAGAATATCGACGCCCAGTTCCCGCTGGGCAAGATAACGGTGGTATGCGGGCCTTCGGGCTGCGGAAAGTCAACGCTTGTGCTTGATACCCTGCACGGGGAATCCAAGCGCCGCTACTTGGAAACGCTTTCGCCGTTTGCGGCCGAATTGCTGGGCGGCAGGCGCATTATTCCGCTGGATAGCGCCGAAGGCTTACCCGCAAGCCTTGCCGTTGGGCCAAGCCACGGAGAAACTCCCGCGAAAGCTTATGCCTTAAGCATTTCCGAATGCGACTCAACTTTGCGCGCCCTGTTTGCGGCATACGCAAAGCCCGCCTGCCCCGTTTGCGGGAAGCCCATGGAAAGCATGAGCCGCGAAGACATGATTCGCGAGATTGCGAGTTTGCCGCAAGGGAGTAAGCTGCAGTTTTTTGCGCGGATTGATGTTGAGAAACGAACAAGTCTCGACAAGCTGGCAGCGGTGTTCCTGGCGCAAGGCTTTACGCGCGCCATGGCAGATGATGTCAGCTATTCGCTTGCCGACTTGACTGAAAACGAAAAGAAGATTGTCCCGAAGGAATTCTTTATTGTCGTGGACCGCGTGATTGTCCGCGAGAACACGCGCACCCGCATTGCCGAAGCAGTCGATGGAGTCTTGAAGCTCACGCACGGCGAATTGATTCTAGACATCAACGGGAGCCGCAAACTTTTCAGCACGGTGCCGCGCTGCCCGGAACATGGAGCGCAGCTTTCGAGACCGCTCGCACCAGAAGACTTGTCGCCGTATTCCCGCACGAGCGTTTGTGAAAAATGTGGCGGCACCGGAATCATCGAAGACGGCGACAACAGCGAAGAATGCCCTGATTGCAAAGGACTTAGACTCAAGCAGAATTTTTTGAACGCGGCGATTGAAAGCATTTCAAGCGAAGGAGAAAGCAGCGATTGTCACAAAAATGAACCGCGCAAAATCCGTACCACTTGGCAAGACATTTTAAGCACGCCTTTCGCGGAACTCGAAAGCCGGCTGCACGCCCTGTTCGACAATCGACTGACGGCAAAGCAGCAGCCCGCCTTCCGCACGTTAATTGACCGCATTCAGGCGATTGTCGACCTCGATATCGGCTACCTCACGGCAGGGCGTGCAGGCGCCACCCTGTCGGGTGGCGAAGTCCAAAGACTTCGGCTTTCGAGCCTCAGCACCGGGCACCTGAACAACCTCCTGATTGTCCTCGACGAACCCGCCAGCGGTTTGCACCAGAGCGACGTCGAAGCCCTCTGGAAAGTCCTCAAGAAGGTACAATCCCGCGGAAACACGCTCGTCCTTATTGACCATAACCCAGCCCTCATCAAGAAAGCCGACTGGATTATTGAAATGGGTCCTGGCGCCGGCGAAAAAGGCGGCGAAATATTGTTGCAAGGAACCGCGAAAGAAGTTCTTGGCAATCCGGTATCGCCCACAGGGAATTGGATCCGCTTGCTCGACGAGAAAAGAAGATTCCCGGTCAAGCCGGGAATGACAAAGGGCAAGTCGGGAAAGACATCCGCAAAGAAAGCAGCGACTATCGATGTCGAAGACTTCGCAATGTTCGACATGAAGCCGGTCACCGCACATTTCCCGGTACAAAAGTTCAGCGTTATCACAGGCCAAAGCGGCAGCGGCAAGTCCACGATTTTCTTCAGGAACCTCGCCCCGCGTGCTACCAAAGGCGAATTCGAAAGCCTCGGCATTCAGGCGCTATCGATTCTTTCGACAGGTGACTTCCACGGGAACCGACGCAGTACCGTCGCCTCGGCTATCAACCTGAACACGATTCTCCGCGACCTATTCGCAAAACTTCCCGAAAGTAAGGTCCGCGGCTACACCGCCAGCAAGTTCGCGACGCACGCCCCCGGAGGCCGCTGCGAAAACTGCAAGGGCGAAGGCGTTATCCTCGACCCCGCGGGCTACGAAGAATCCGAATGTCCCGTATGCCTTGGCAGGCGATTCAAGGACGAAATTCTCGAAGTCCGCTTCAAGTCGCTTTCCATCGCCGACATCTATGACCTAGAAGTCGGCGACGCCTACAAATTGTTCATTAACATGAAGCCTTTCGCCGACAAGCTCAAACCGCTTGTAGATACGGGACTCGACTACCTGAAACTCGGGCAGACTACGACACACCTCTCCGGCGGTGAACGCGCCCGCTTGCGCCTTTCCATCGCCCTCGCTCGCGCGAAGGCTCCGAACACGCTTTTCCTTTTCGACGAGCCCGCCCGTGGTCTCCATCAAAAGGACATCCAGCACCTGCTCGACCTGATTCGTGGTCTCACCGAAGCGGGCCACACAGTCATTGCCATCGAACATGCGCAAGACTTCGTGAACGCCGCCGATTACGCCGTAGAACTTTCGCGCAAGTAGCGCGCGATTTATTTTCAATATTACTGCAGAGATTTCTTCGCGGTTTCCAACGTCGCAATCACCTTATCGCACCAAGCGTCGAATTCGGGATCTTCTTTTTGGAATTCCGGATGCGCTAGCACATAGTCGATAGTGCGGCGAATTCCTTGGTCAAAACGGACCTCGGTACGGAAAGTCGGCACAGCACGCTTGAGTTTGGAATTATCAAACACCACGGAATTCGCTTTGTCGCCAATTAAGCTCCCCAGCAAGTCGTAATCGCTTACGTCTGCAAGGAACTGTGAAGATACATAGTAAGGCTTAAGTTCGACGCCGAGCGCATCGGCAACTGCCTTGTAAATCTGATTCCAGGTGAGCGTTTCATCGCTTGTAATCTGGAACGATTCACCGATGGCGTGAACGTTGCCCATCAGGCCAACAAAGCCGCGGGCAAAATCAGTGTTGAAAGTCATGGTCCAAAGGCTCGTACCATCGCCGTGAATGATGACAGGCTTGCCTTCGAGCATGCGCTTTGCAACTTGCCAGCTACCGTTTTTGCCGTGAACACCCAGTGGAATGTGGCGTTCATCGTAGGTATGGCTCGGGCGCACAATCGTAATCGGGAAACCTTCCTCGCGGTACTTGCGCATTAGGAATTCCTCCCCCGCAATCTTGTTGCGGGAATATTCCCAGTACGGATTCGCGAGAGGCGTGCCCTCGGTAATGCGGTAATCCGAAAGCGGTTTCTGGTAGGCGCTCGCAGAACTGATGTACATGAACTGCTTGGTTTTACCCTTGAACAGGCGGTAATCACGTTCGAGCGCACTCGGGTGAAATACGATGAAGTCGCAGACGACATCGAACTGCATGCCCTTGATTTTTTCAGCAACGGATGCTTCGTCGTTGATATCTGCCTGAATGATTTCGACTCCCGCAGGAATGTCTTCTGCGGGGCGGTTTCCGCGATTAAGCAGGTACAGTTTCCAACCCTGAGCCACCGCAAGGCGCGTAATCGCCATGCTGATGGTTCCTGTACCGCCGATGAATAAAGCTTTCATACGCTAGACCAAACTGCAAGCTATTCGAGAGAGGCGTGCGCGGCGATGGTGTAAATCTCGGTCACATCCTTCGCCTTGAGCGGCACGAATCCCCAGCCATCGCCCGGATTCAGCTTTTCAACCATCTTCGAAATGTCTTCTTCCTTCGCGCCGAGTTCTGCAAAATTAATCGGCATACCGATGGAATGCAAGAAACGGCGGAAAGCCTTGATGCCCTCGAGGGCGGTCGCCTTCGGGTTCTCGAAATTCATCTGGCAGCCAAACACGCGGGTCGCCATCTGGGCAAAGCGCATCACGTTGTGGTCTACCACATATTCCATCCAGGCGGGCATAATGACAGCGAGACCCGCGCCATGGGCGCAGTCGTAAAGCGCCGAAAGTTCATGCTCGATAGCGTGGCTGTTCCAGTCCTGACTGCGCCCGCAGCCCACAACGCCGTTGTGGGCTACCGTCCCCGCCCACATGATGTTCGCACGGACCTGATAGTTGGCGGGGTCGGCAATGGCGCGCGGCCCCTCCTTCACCATCGTTAAAAGCACCGCTTCGCACAGGCGGTCGGTAATTTCCACTTCGAGCGTATTCGTGAAGTAGCGTTCAAACACATGCGCCATGATGTCGGTAATGCCGCAGGCCGTCTGATAGGCAGGCAACGTGCAAAGGAGCGCCGGATTCTGCACCGCGAACTTCGGGCGGATATGTTCGCTACTTGCACCGCGCTTGAGCATGCCGTCTTCCTTGGTAATCACGGAGTCGCCGCTACCTTCGGAACCGGCAGCCGCAATCGTCTGCACCACGCCAATCGGGAGCGCACATGCAGCTGAAGCCTTTCCTTCGTAAAAGTCCCAGAAATCGCCCTTGTAAGGAACACCCATGGCAATGGCCTTGGAGCTGTCAATCGTAGAGCCGCCGCCCACCGCCAAAATAAAATCGATCCCATTTTCACGGACAATCTCGATGCCCTTGTACACGAGCGAATCGTGCGGGTTCGGCTTCACGCCGCCGAGTTCCACATGCGGGATACCAGCCGCATCGAGGCTAGCCTTGACGCGGTCAATCAAGCCCGAACGCACCGCAGAGCCCCCACCGTAATGAATCAGCACCTTGGTGCCGCCATACTTTTTAACGAGTTCACCGCATTCATTTTCGCGGTTCATGCCAAATACGAATTCCGTGGGGCTGTAAAAGTTGAAATTATCCATGTTTATCCTCTTGTTTCTCCTAAAAATACAAGAAAATCCCGCCAAAAGGCAGGATTTTCACAAGAATTCCGTTCACAAGCGGAACCAACAAGCCGAGCGGTCTTAGGTTGTGTATTCAGCGTTGATCTTAACGTAGTCGTAGCTCAAGTCGCAAGTAAATGCGCTAGCGCTAGCGTGCCCGATGTTAAGAACGAGCGTTACTTTGTATTCACGCTGGCGGACTACCGCACGCAGAGCCTTGGTCTGTTCTTCGTCGAGCTGTACCGGGCGGCCATTAGAAAGCACCTGCACGTCGCCAAAGAAAAGGTCCGTCTGTTCGGCGATCATATTGCAACCGCTGGAACCGGCACTGCTGAGGATACGGCCCCAGTTCGGGTCTTCGCCGAACATAGCGCACTTGGCCAAGTTAGACGTACCAATGAAGCGGGCCATGCGCAAAGCCTCTTCGTGGCTTTCGGCCTTTTCAATGCAAAGTTCAATCAGTTTGGTTGCACCTTCGCCGTCGCGAACGATATCCTTGGCAAGTTCCTTCATCACGAGCATCAATGCGGCGCGGAATTCCCCCTGTTCGGTGAGCGTCAAGTCTTCGTACTTAAGGCCGCTCATGCCGTTAGCCAAGAGAATGCAAGTGTCGTTCGTGCTGGTGTCGCCATCGACCGTAATCGCATTGAAGGAATCGGCGATATCGGCGCGGAATTCAGCAAAGAAATCGATCGGCAAAGCAAGGTCAGTAGTAATAAAGGCAAGCATCGTAGCCATGTTCGGGTGAATCATGCCTGAGCCCTTGCAGGCGCCACCAATCGTCACCACACCCTTTTCGGTCTGGATTTCAACGGCATGGCTCTTGAGCGCAAGGTCAGTCGTCAGAATGGCGCGGCCAAATTCTTCAGAAGCGTCGGCGTGGAGCTTTTCAACCAGCTTCGGAATACCGGCTTCAATCTTGTCCATCGGCATCAGGTGGCCGATCACACCGGTGCTGCAAACGAGCACGCTCTTCGGAGTAAGCTTCAAGGCTTCTTCGGTAAGGACAGCCATGCGTTCTGCATCGCGCAGGCCCTGTTCGCCGGTACAGGCGTTTGCGTTACCGCTGTTCACCACGACAGCAGAAGCAAAGTGGGCATGTTCAAGAGCGGCTTTGTCATAAAGCACCGGAGCAGCCTTCACCTTGTTCGTTGTAAACACGGCAAAGCAACGTGCAGCCTTTTCACTCTTCAAAAGAGCCATGTCAGCGTTACCGCTGGCCTTAATGCCTGCACAAATACCAGATGCGGTAAAGCCCTTCGGGGAGCAAACGCCGCCTTTTTCCAATACAGTGTACATAGTATCTCCTATTGTTTTTTACGCCCTAAATTATAGCAAAAAAGCGACTATGTTGAACACCTCGCGATTCCGCTCTACAAAAAAATTCTAATTTAAAGGCATGGCTAAAACACCCTGTACTAAAGAAACTTACGACAAATTGGTTGAACGTTACACCTTCCTCAAAAAGGTCGAACGTCCCCGCGTTGTAGATGAAATGGAAGAAGCCCGCAAGCAAGGCGACCTGAGCGAAAACGCAGAATACCACGCCGCCAAGGAAATGCTGGCTCATATCGACCTGGAAATTCCCAAGCTGGAAGACCAGATTTCCAATGCAATTATCGTTGAATTCGACGCAAACTCCGACAAGGTCCGCTTTGGCGCCACTGTTACCGCAAAGAATCTGGCTACCAAGAAGGAAGTCGTCTATCAGTTGGTAAGCCCCGAAGGCGTTGATCCGATGAACGGCAAAATCAGCTTCAAGAGCCCCATGGGTTCCGCATTCATGGGCAAAAAGAAGGGTGAAATTGTCGAAGTCGTGACCCCCAGGGGCAAGAACCGCTTCGAAATCGTCGACTTCAAGTAAGCTATGATTCTCGCCCTCATCGGCAAAGACCAGTTTTCCAAGGACAAGCAGGTCGACAAGTTCCTGACTGACGCCCTTGGAGACCGCAAGAACGACCCGCTTTCCAAGCAGGTCGTGTATGCCACCGACACGAACATTCCGTCGGTCGCCGGGCTCATTATGGAAAGCTGCGGCGCCGTTTCGATGTTTGCGCCGGAACAGGCGGTGGTCGTCCGCAATGCCGACGCCATGAAGGCCGATGAATCCAAGGCACTCGCCCGCTGGCTTAAAGACGCCCCCGATTGCAAGCTGTTGCTCGATTTTGACGAACTCCGCGCAACTTCGGAACTCTACAAGATTCTGCAAAAAGTCGGCAAAATCGAAAAGTACGAAGAACCTAAGCAGTACAAGATGCAGGAATGGATTGCATCGAACGTACCCGCCCACTTCGGAAAGCCGATCGAGCCCGCCGCCAGCCAGTACCTGGCCGATGCCCTGGGCACCGACACCAAGCTCGTTTGCGAAGAATTGGAAAAGGTCCTTACCTACGACCCCGACTGCGCCAAATTCACCTACGATCTCGTGAAGACGATGATTATGCCCCGCCGCGAAATCCCGCCTTACGAAATCCTGAATTTCTTCGGCATGCGAGACGCCGTGGGCTTTACCCGCAAGCTTCACGAATTCCTTTACAACAACAGCAGCAAGAATGCCGACGCCATCAGCCTCGTGAATGCGCTTTACAGCCATTCCATCGACCTGCTGAACTTCATGTCGCTCACCGCCAAAAAGATGAGCGCCGAAGACGCCGCCAAGGCATTAGGCAAGAACTATTTCTTGTTCTGCAAGCAGGGCAATGCCGCCGAATGCTGCCGCCGCTGGGGCAAGCCGCTCCTGTGTCGCGTGATTCGCCGCCTCGCCGATCTCAATTACGAATTCAAGAGTTCCAGCTGGACCGTGACAAGCCAGGAACTTGCCCTCGCCGCCCTCGTGGTGAGATAGCTCGCTAGAACTTAGTTGGTAGAACTTAGAAAGCCTCGAACAAAGTTCGAGGCTTTTTTCTAAGCTCTAAGTTCTAAGCTCTGTGAACCAGATTAGTTCCAACCGCCGTCATCTTCTTCGATGGCCGGAGCTGCCGGAGCCTGTTCTTCGGATTCAGCCTTCGGGGCTTCCTGAGCCGGCTGCGGTTTCGGTTCCACGATCGGAGTTTCGCTATCAGTCGGTTCGGTCGTCGTCTCGGTCTTCTTGGCAGCCGGAACGCCCTTGCCATCGGCAGAAGCTTCAGAGAGTTCCACAGAACCCACATAGTTGCGAATGATACGCGGAGTCACGAAGATAATCAGGTCACGCTTGGTGACAGCCTTACGGCTGTACTTGAAGAGGTTACCGAGCAGCGGAATGTCCTTGAGGAACGGAATACCAGATTCACTTTCGGTATTTTCGTTACGGGTAAGGCCACCGATCACAACCGTTTCGCCATCAGCCACCACGACCTTGGTCTTGGCTTCCTGAGTACTGATTACCACCTGGCCCTTTTCATCGTAGCCGTAAGAGTTGTTTTCGGGGTGGAGGTCAAGCAAAATGCGGTTGTCGCCAGAAACGTGCGGAGTCACCGTGAGCTTAATACCGGTTTCCACGAGCTGCGTCGAAGATTCACCGCTATCGTCAATCACGCGGATAGAAACCTTGTCGCCCATGAAGACCTGGGCTTCGGTGTTGTCGAGAGTCGAAACCTGCGGGCTGGCAAGCACTTCAGTAGATGCATCACCCATGATATTGGAAATGGCAATCTGCAGGTTGTTGTCCAGCAAACTTGCGGTAATAGCAGTCGTAGCATTGCCCACTGCCGGCGAAGCACCACCATTCGGCAAAGAATGAATGGCTGCGCTGGTACGGCTGTCGCCTGCACCGCTACCCTGCGGGGTCGTAACCGTTCCCGGAGTCAAGGCAGTGGTACCCATTCTTGCGGTCCAGTCCACACCGAGTTCGCGAGCACGTTCGCTGTTCACGACCACGAGCTTGGCGGTAATCATGATCTGGAGCGTTTCCACGTCAAGTTCGGTCAAAGCCTTTTCCATCTGCTCAATCTTTCCGTCGGTATCGTACACGATAATCGAGTTCGTGCGTTCCACCGTCGTAATACGGCCACGGTTAGACTTCATGCTTTCGAGCACCTTCACCAGTTCTTCGGCCTTAGCGTGGTGCACCTGGAAGTTCTTACGGACCAGCGGGGCATTCTGTTCGGCCTGAGCTTCTTCATCGGCAATCTTCTTCTGCTTTGCCTGGTAAGTGCTGGAGCGCTGGATCAAGATGTACTTGTCTTCGATGATCCAAGTCAAGTCGTTCATGCTACAAACGATGTCGAGCGTTTCTTGCCAAGTCTTCTTGGTCACCTTGAGGCTTGTCTTACCCTTGACTTCGGGAGCAAGGATAATGTCCACGCCGGCAATCACGGAGACAGAGCTAAACACGGCTTCGAAGTTCATGTCGACGAAACTGAAGTCATACAATTTCTTGTTGGGGGTTTGCACCGTACCTTCGGCAGGAGCACTCCATGCAGTAGTGAGACCCACCACCAAGAGAAGAACAGTAAGGATTTTTGTCATCTTTTTCACTTTTGACCCCCAAGTTTATCGGGAAGACCCATGGAGTAGCGACGGCTCACCCCGAATTCCTGGATCAGGAAGAGAACGTCAGTTTGTGTGATTTTAAGTACTTTACCGTTGAGAATCTTGTCGCCTTCTTTGACGGTGTACGAGATAGACGGATTCTTGGATTCAACAAGAATTGCAACCGGCACATCCGATTCCCAAATGATACCCACCAGTTCGACCTGGTCAATATTGATACCTTCTTCGACTAAGCCGTCGACTTCGACAAACGGATCGCGACGGCCAAAGGAACTGTAAGTCACGCGGTCTTCGTAGAGGCCATCGAGCTGGCTACCGATCTGCGGAGCATTCGCCGTGAGGTTTGTACCACGTTCCTTGTCTACCTGTTTCAGGCGTTCTTCCTGCACAGAGGAAAGTTCATCAAAGAATCCGACAGCGCGACGGTCGACGTAGCCGACCTTGTTGCCGGACTGCACCTTGCGATACAGGCCCTTCATGTCGAGGCTCACGAGACGGTCGCCAAACACAAGGCGCTGCATCACCTGAGAGTTTTCATTCGGGGCGGCGTAGAATTCCGTTTCGTCGGCGACCACGATCAGTTCGCGGACGACAGGACGCAGGTGGAACGTCTGCGAGCCCGAAATAATTTTCTTGCTGCCCTTGTCAAGATTCTTGACGAAGGTATCGAAATTCGGCTTTTCTTCTGCAGACTTCATCCAGTCGCGAATGAAGATGCCCTTGGGCTGTGCAGACCAGAACATAAAGCCATCCTTGTTGATTCCCTTTTCGGCAATCTGCAGGACAAGCACGCCGTCTTGCACAAGAACTGCAGGCTGTACAGAATTCTTCAACTGCACCTTGAGACCGTTAGCGCCCCAGGTCACAGACTTGACAATAGAACCGGCACCGATTCTGAATACAGGCGATTTCTGCGGACCGGCAAGACCAATCGTAATGGTATTGTTCTTGTCGACGCTAGAAACATTCTGCATGACGATGTTGTCATCGGCGACAATGCGGAACTGTTCCAGGCCGGAACCGATCAGGACCGTCATTTCCTTAAGCTTCGGGAGCAGGGCCGAAATGGCACCGCCTTCAGCAATTGCCTTGTCGATCTGCTTCTGCTGTTCGGCCATCAGCTTTTCAGCTTCGCGAGCGGCCTTTTCAGCAGCCTTCTTTTCTTCGGCGAGACGCTTCTTTTCTTCGAGAGCAGCCTTCTCCGCGGCCTTCTTTTCTTCAAGAGCACGGCGTTCCGCTTCCTTCTTTTCAGCGGCCAAGCGCTTCTTCTCTTCGAGAGCGGCCTTCTCGGCAGCTTTCTTTTCTTCGAGAGCCTGCTTGGCGGCAAGCTTCTTTTCTTCAGCTAAACGCTTTTTCTCTTCTGCAATGCGCTTCTTTTCTTCGGCAGCAGCCTTTGCCGCAGCCTTCTTGTCTTCGAGGGCCTGCTTCTCGGCGGCCTTCTTTTCTTCAAGCGCACGCTTTTCGGCAGCCTTCTTTTCTTCGGCCAAGCGTTTCTTCTCTTCGAGAGCGGCCTTCTTTGCAGCCTTCTTTTCTTCGAGGGCAGCCTTTTCTGCGGCCTTCTTGTCAAGAGCGGCCTGCTTTTCGGCGGCCTTCTTGCGGTCAGCAAAAAGCTTCGAAAGCGTCCAGGACTTACCGCCCTTGCTCTTGAGCTTGATCAAGAAGTTGGACTTGTCCAAAGCGATTTCGTTCTTGTCAGAAGTAATGGCAGCGCCCACATCCATTTCAATCTTCAAGAAGGCCATGCCCTTGTAGGCATCCTTAAAGACCTTCATGGACTTCACGAACTTGGAATTGGCATCGACATCGTAGCCGCCTTCACCAAGAGCAAATGTCGTTTCAGAGAAACCGACCGTCAACTTCTTCGAAGAAGCATCGTACTTCTGGAAGAACGTCGGCAAGTTCTTTTCGGACGTAAAGGCAAATACCACCTGGCAGCCCTTCGCGTCGCAATTAAAGCGAACATCCTTGATCTGGGCGGCACCTGCAAAAGCCGTAAAGGCGAGCAACAAAAGAAGAATCTTCATTTTCATTATTTGCCCACCTTCTTAGATGTGTACGTTGTCAGGTTGAACGTGACCGACATGGTGATCGGTGTCCAGCCGTGAGTTTCAGACTTTTCGACTTCGGCCTTGATACCCGAATAACGGTTCAAGCGAAGGTTCGTAATGGCAGTCGGGTAATTGAAGTTTGCAATTTCTGCAAACAGGTAACCCAGCATGTGGTAGCCCGAATTGACTGCAATCGAGTAACGGTTTTCGATGTAGTGTTCCTTTTCGGCGCGTCCTTCAGGATTGAACTTCTGAATCTGCACCATGGAGCTACGAATCACCGCGTAAAGGTCCTGCAAGCGCAGCGGCACCTTTTCTTCTTCGGGGAACATTTCCTTCAGCTTTTCGAAATCCTTTTCGGCCTGGGCCAATTGCATTTCGAGTTCAGCCACACGATGTTTCTTGGCGTTGATCTTATCCAATTCTGCCTGAGCCGACTGGAGATCGCGTTCCAAGGATTCGCGCTGATAGGTAAACGGATCCCACATATAGTTATACACTAGATGTGCGGCCGCCATAATCAATAAGCACACGATTATGGCGTATACGTTTCGTTTGTCTTTAAGATCTATCTTACCCATTATCACCCTCCCCAAGGCCAAGGTCCCGCTTGAGGATTACCTTGATGGTGAAATTATAGGCTTCTTTCCCTTCCTGTTTCGAGGTCGAGATGGTCACCAGCGAAACCGACTCGATGCTCACCTGCTTCTCGAGTTTCACCATGTATTCGGCAACTTCCGAGAAGTCGTAAGTGACACCGCGCATTTCAAGATCGAATTCTCCCATCTGGTTGATGCTTGTGATCCACATGTTCGGCGGAAGCACAGACGAGATGTTTTCGAACAAAATAACCCAGCGTTTCTTGCTCACCTGAATAGACTTGAGTGCGTTGATCTTCGTGTTGATCACGCCCTGCTTCTGTTCGAGGTCGCTAATCTTGGAAAGCAGCGGACGTTCGCGTTCCACTTCTTCTTGAACGCGCGACAACTCTTGGCTGAGCCCGCTAATGGTTTCGTTAATATAGGTCTGCAACATGAGCACGGCGACAATTGCGACAATCAAGCCAACTGTCGGCCAAATAATGCGACGGTCCGTTATCCATGTAAAGTCTTTCTGCTTCTTGCGGTATTCCGGAGGAAGCAGGTTGATGGAAATGGCCAAGGCATTTCTTGTGGTTTCTTTTTTCGTAGACGCCATTAGAATTTCCTCATCGCCAAGCCCAACGCAGGGGCATAAATATTAGACAAGGCAATAGAAAGTCCGCCTTCGCCGAAAACCTTGGAATCACAAGGCACGAGCCTGAACGGGTTCACCGTGTCGGTTTCAATGCTTGCGTGTTCCGCGACAAATTCCCTTAGACCAGGGGCGGCGGCTCCGCCTCCGCCCAACAAGATTTTGTCGAGCGGTTTAGAATCTTCCGAAGACGAGAAGTAGCGGATACCGATATCGATCTGCGCCATCAGGTCCTCGTATGCCAGTCGGAGCGCTGCTTCGACTTCTGCTTCAGAGAAACCGTCCACCACGGACAGGTCACCCTTGCTTAAAATTTCATGACATTTTTCAGAATCAATGCCCAAGTTCATGCAGGTCTTGCTGATGACCATATCCAACGAACCACCGGCCATGGCACGCATCGAATGGAACTGGCCATCCTGAACAAAGGCAACACTCATCTTCTTTTCGCCGATATTGAAGATTGCGACGGTCTTGTCTTTTTCGGAGTCTTCTACCGTTGCAACGTAAGCATTTAGCAAGCCAAAAATATCGACATCCAGCGCTGACAGTTTGAGCCCGCGGCGATTAAAGAACTGCGCCCAGGAGTCCAAAAGAGCACTCTTTGCAGCCACCACGTTCACCTTGACGTCATCGCCTTCGCGAGAATAGATTTCGTAGTCGATCACGTTGTCCTGGTCATCGAAGGGAGGACGGGACTGGGCGGTCTGAAGAATAATAGCGGCTTCGTTTCCGTTTTTCGGGACCTTGACCGACACGCGATCCACCAGCACACCACCGGCGCCGGCTCCACAGTTCACCGAAGCGACAATTTCGCAGGAATCGTCAATCGGATGGCGGATCAAGAGCTTTGCCATTGCTTCGGCAAGCAGTTCTGCACCATCCTTTTCGCGTTTACCGTCCTGATCGGTCGGGGCATCCCCTTCGCGCACCTGGATTTCACCGTTTACGATGCATCCATCCGGCACGCGTTCCAGGTCGGCATCCAAAACAATCTTGTTTCCGCTCGCGCCATGCAAGACCTTTACGTACTTGATGCTGTAATGGCCAACATCAATACCGACGGTCTCGCGCATGCCACGGATTTTAGAAATCAATCCTAAAGCCAAAGTTAACTCCGATTGTAAAACATTTCCTTACTAATTCTACCTTTATAAAAGGAGAATGTCAAGCGAAAAATTCATCTAAGTCATTGAAAATGAACTACTTAGACCTCTTTTACCCACTTTTTCGTCTCTTTTTTGGACTTGCTTAGCTCAAACAGATACTGAAGCACCCTTTCCTGGGTCCAACCGAACTTACCACGGAAAGAGGCTGTAAGGCAATAGTAATTGGGAAAATCTTGGTTTCTTTGGCCTAAATTGCGCAAAATCTCAATTTCCACGTCTTCGTCGCCGAAGCTCGGGAGCTCAAACTGGATGCGCATGTGCTGGCCCGGATAGCATTCTTTGGGCAGTCCAATCATGATACCGCCAGCGGAAAGGTCGAGCAAAGTCCCGTACAGGGTTTCACCGTTTTCGAACACGGCCGTTACAGGGAACGCGACCTGTTCACGAACCCATCGACGCAGCTGACGCTTATCCAGGGATGCAGAATGAGGTAAAACAAAATTTGCAGAGTCGTCGAGACGGCGTATTGGAACCATGGTCGAATAAATGGCATCGTCCGGACGAGTCCAGCGAATGCGGATATTTCGGCCAACCATTGAACTTGCAGGACCATCGCTACCGTCGTAAGAGATTGCCCATTCCTTTTCGGTTCGCCAGATAATTTCGGACCTCTTGATCAAGGTCCCGTTTTCAGGGATTATGTCAATTCGGTCGCCCACATTAAACTGTCTTGTCGAATAGATTTCAGACAAAGGATTAGATGCCGTGAAGTTCATCTTGTTGCGCAAGCGCTCTACGGCTTCCACGGTTTCGTCACGGACACTGAAGACGTTGCGAACATCGTAGAACGTAGAAACAGCCTGTTCAAAAAGACCTGACGAATTCAGAATGGCATCCTTATTTTCAAAGGACGACGTTCTGATTATTTTGTCCAAAGTCCTGATCTCTTTGTCAGAAAAACCGCGTTCCGATACCTGAGCATCAAACGTCTGGGTTCCAAACATTTCTTCGTGTTCACGACGACGGTTAATGCAATGGATTTCCCACAGGGCAAACAACGCAAAGAACAAAAAAACGATTATCGCCACCCACACCAGATAACGCGGGTCGGGCGGTAACTTGGGCGGCCATTCAGGCAGCCAAGCAGATAACCATTGTATTATTCCTTGCATCTAGAACCCTTAGAGTTTGGTCCACACACCGCTGACGAAGGTCGCCAGAATCGAGGACGGAAGAATCTTGCCCAGCAACGGAGAGTTGCTCACGTGGCCAGCAAAATCCTTCTTGGAAACTTCGTGCGGTTTGTTCGGATCGAGAATCACGATATTCGACATCTTCTGATTGCCATCAAAAGCGGGCTTCGCTCCGACCAACTTTGCAGGAGCAAGCGACAGAAGTTCAATCGCGCGAGCCTCGCCCACTCGAGCGCTCAGTTCCTTCCAAATGGCAGGGAGAGCGATTTCGAGAGAGAGTGCACCCGGCACGGAATCTTCAAAGTTCACTTCGGTATCTTGTCCAAGCACCGGCGTATGGTTCATGCTGATGGCATTCACCGTACCGTCTTCGATGCCTTTCCACAAAGCCTCGCGGTCAGCAGCAGAACGAATCGGAGGCAGAATGTGGTATGCGGAATCCAGAGTTTCCAAGCAAGAATCATCCAGAAGCAAGTGGTACAGACCAACATCGCACGTGACATCGATACCCTTCTTGCGGGCTTCGCGAACCAAGTCGAGCGTTTCGCCGCAAGTCACCTGCTTAAAGTGCACCGGCACCTGCAAGAAGCGGGCCATTTCAAGCACCGTATGGGCAGCAATGGTTTCTGCAATACGCGGAATGCCCTTCATGCCGAGCATGTCGGAGTAGGCGCCTTCATGAACGCAGCCATGCTTGCGCAGCGACTTGTCCATGGGCTGGAAGAAGAAACGTTTGCCCGTCATCTTGCCGTATTCCATGGCAAGACGGATAAAACGTGTCGAAGGAATCGCTTCACCGCCATCGCCAAAGCCGGCGACGGAATCGTCTTCGGCAAGTTCCATCATTTCGGCGAGGCTATCGGAACCGAAGCCCTTGCTGTAGGCGCCCAGGAACTTGATGTCGAAACGGTTGGCAAAGTTGTATTCCAAATCGGGAGAGTTCACGCGGAACTTCATTGCCGAAAGCTTGTCCGCATCGTCAATCGGATTGGCGGCACTTTCGTACAAGGCGCCGCAAAAACCGCCACGGTGCAAGGCATCGAGGCCGTCTGCAAACGTATAGACGTCGTCGCGGAGCGGTTCCATAAAGTCAACGCCCAAGCCAAACAAGGCCGGCATTACCAAGGCGCCGTTGCAATCAAATTCCTCTGTCGCTAAGCCCTTTCCCTGTTCAAAAGCGACTTCGTTACGATCTTCAAAAGACTTGCCGTTCCAAACTTTAGCATTCTTGAGGACGAGATTCTTGATATTCAATTCCTTATGCATTTTCATTTGCACGACCTCCAGCCAAAAGGTAAAGCACCGCCATACGCACGGCAACGCCATTTGTCACCTGATCCAAAATCACGGAATGTTCACCGTCAGCGATATCGCTATCCAGTTCAACGCCTCGGTTGATCGGACCCGGGTGCATCAAGATGACCTTGTCCTTGGCTTCAGAAAGAACCTTCTCGGTAATGCCGAAGAAGTTGCGATATTCGCGCATGCTCGGGAGGAGGGCGTCATCCATGCGTTCCTTTTGCAAGCGGAGCGCAATCACGGCATCGGCGTCTTCGACAGCCTTGTAGACATCGGTTTCCCAAGAGACGCTACCGGCGAGTTCCTTGTACTGCAGAAGTTCGGTATTGCGCGGCACCAGCGTGCTCGGACCACAAAGCGTCACGTGAGCACCCATGGTGGTCATGCCCCAGATGTTGCTGCGGGCCACGCGGCTGTGGCGGATATCACCAACGATTGCCACCTTCTTGCCTTCAAGCGTTCCCAGCTTTTCTTCGACCGTGAGCATGTCCAAGAGGGACTGCGTCGGATGTTCGTGGGCACCATCACCGGCATTCACGATAATGGCGTTGCTGTGTTCGGCGAGGAACTTGGGCACCCCAGTCCCCTTGTGGCGGACCACCACGATATCGATTTTCATCGATTCGATATTGCGGAGCGTATCGACCAGCGTTTCGCCCTTCTTCACACTGGAGTTCGAGCTCGCAAAATTCACCGTGTCGGCAGAGAGGCGCTTTTCGGCCAGTTCAAAACTCGTGCGGGTGCGGGTACTGTTCTCGAAGAACAGGTTCACCACCGTCATGCCGCGAAGGCTCGGGACCTTCTTGACCGGGCGTTCCAAAATTTCACGGAACTGCTTGGCGTTATCCAAGATAGTACGAATATCGGACTTGGATACTCCCTGAAGTCCGAACAAATGCTTGATCTGAAGTGCGCTCACGTTATCCCTCCACCGCTACGAGGTATACAGAATTTTCTTTGTCAATCGGTTCAATTTGCACGCGGACTTCCTGGTCCTGTGCGGTCTCGACCGTAAGTCCTACGCAATCGGGCGCGATCGGAAGTTCACGATGGCCGCGGTCCACGAGCACGCAAAGGCGGATAGCCGCCGGACGTCCGAGGTCGAGGATTGCCTGCATGGCTGCACGCACCGAGCGACCCGTGTAGAGTACGTCATCCACGAGGATTACCGTCTTGCCTTCGACTGTGGCAGGCATTTCGGTAATGCGCATTTCGCTAGAACCCATGTGGGTGCGGTAATGGAAATCGTCGCGGTAGAAGGTCGCGTCGAGGCTTCCCATCGGGACAGTCTTGTTAAACTTTTGACTTAAGCGCTCGCAAATCTTTTTAGCGAGAGGGATTCCGCGGCTTGCCATGCCGAGCACCACCATGTCATCGGCAGTCGGATGCATCTTGGCAAGCTTTGCCGCCATTTCGTCGAGGGCGAATTCCATCGCCTGCGCAGACAGCAATTCTCTGATCTTTTTGCAGTTGTCTTTCATATAAGTATCAAGTTTCAGGTAAAAGGTTTTCAGCCTTGCCTTAGTTTTCACACTTGAATGTAGCATTTTTTATGGTTTTTCGCCTTTAATTACGGAAATTGACCCCGATTTTTTGTATATATAAGAAAAGAATCATTAAACCCCGGCAGCGCCCTGTCGGGACATTAATAGGAGATTTTATGTTTAATCAGCTTGGCAAACCCGAAGCAGGCGAAACCATCGCCATCATGAAGACCAACCACGGCACCATGAAGCTGCGCATTTTCGAAGATATCGTTGGCGAATGCGCCACGAACTTCGTTGAACTCGCCAAGCAGGGCAAGTACGACGGCGCTCCGTTCCACCGCATTATCAAGGACTTCATGATCCAGGGTGGCGACTTTACCCGTAGAAACGGCACGGGTGGCCATTCCGCCAAGGGCCCCGGCACCACGATCGGCGACAAGTACGATCCTCGCCTCACCCACATGCGCGGCGCCCTGAGCTGGGCCAAGACCGCCATGCCGAACTCCATCGGCAGCCAGTTCTTCATTGTCCACGGCGACAACGTGCACTTCTTGGACCACGACCAGGTTGGCCCCGGCCCCGCTGACGGTTACTCCGTATTCGGCCAGCTCTACGAAGGCTTCGAAGTCCTCGACGAAATCGCAGGCGTCAAGACTGACCGCCGCGACGCCCCGTACGAAGACGTGATTATCGAATCCGTGACCATCGAAAAGGCCTAAAAACAACGGGTCGTGAAAAAATTTCACTTTTTTTCATGACCCACCCTTGACAAGTCAGATTAGTTCTTCTATATTTGGCTCGTCCTTCGGGGTTATAGCTCAGTTGGTAGAGCGCCTGCATGGCATGCAGGAGGTCAGGAGTTCGACTCTCCTTAGCTCCACTAGACAAGAACCGTTTGCTCAAGCAAACGGTTCTTTTTTTGTATCACATAAAACCTGCAAAACAAACAACCTCGCCCGCTAGTTTGTAATAATTTTGTATTTTTGTGGTATGGATACTACAATCTTGAACAAACTCGCTAAAATCACCCGCAAGGGTATGTTCTTGGGCACAATGGCCGGCATTGCCTTAGTGCCTACCACCTTCGCCGCCGAATGCAACGAAAAGACCATGGATGCCTTCGCTTACGAAGACTGCATCAAGGCAAAATCCGGCGAAAAAGTATCTAACGACAACTTCGGCGCAAGCGCCGATGCGAACAAAGTCAATAACGCCGACGGCATGGCGGAAAAGAGAGTTCTCAAAGCAGACGAACCAACTTACCGCCCGTTCAACCGCGACGCTTACCTGACCTCGAGCTTTGGCGAGAACCGCGGCACGCGTTACCACGCAGGCTTTGACTACTCCACTCAAATGGAAGAAGGCTGGCCCATTTACGCGCCCGAAGACGGCAAAGTTGTAGAACTGCGAGTTTCCCCGTTCCACTACGGAAAGCTGATGCTCTTCAAGGGCAACAGCGGCAAGACCTGGGCATTCGCTCACCAGAGCAGCTTCGGCAAGCTTGACGACCAGATTATCAAGAAACAGTATGCATCCAAGAAGAACGACGTCACGATCAAGACAAATGCAAGCTACAAGAAGGGCGACACGCTGACCTTCTCGGGCAGCACCGGTATCGGAAACCCGCACTTGCATTTGGAAGTCCGCCTGGACAACGACCGTATCGTGAACCCCGTGCAGGCAGGCGTCGTGATTACCGATACCTTGGCCCCGCAGATTTTTGGCGTTGCCGTTTGGCAGGGCAACCACATGGCCGTCACCAACCCCGAAGCATTGAGCAAGGGTTGCGTCGAAACTCCGGTAAAGAACGAATTCAACTTGAGCATGGCCGTAAAGATTGCAGACTACAGCCGCGAGCCCAAGGACAATCCGATGTCTATACGCCGTCTTACAGTATGGCGCTACGACGAAAAGATCTTTGAAGAAATTCTCGACACGCTGCGTTACAGCAAGATGGCTCTGATTCGCGACCAGCTCCTGTGGGCCGAAGAAGCCGACACCGCAGGCGACTGGCACTATG
Organism: Fibrobacter sp. UWB5; assembly: GCF_002210295.1. Taxonomy (NCBI): domain Bacteria; kingdom Pseudomonadati; phylum Fibrobacterota; class Fibrobacteria; order Fibrobacterales; family Fibrobacteraceae; genus Fibrobacter; species Fibrobacter sp. UWB5. The sequence continues at coordinate 180,103 of NZ_MWQH01000005.1, forward strand.
TGAACGCCAAGCTCGCCCCACTTTCGACTTACACCATTGAAGCCGAAGATTATAGCGGCAACAAGGTGAGCAAGAAGTTCACGTTCCACCCGCGCTGCAAGAGCGACAAGCCCATGCAGCTGTACAAGGACCAGGCTTCCCCGCTGTTCACGTTCCTCAGCCGCCCGATGCTTGACTTGTTCCGTTGCAAGAACGGCATGAAGTTCACCGCCATGGCCGGCGACCAGATTATCGAAGAAGACATGTGTAAGGCATTCAAGCCCGCACCGATTACGATTGGCCGCCTCCTTGAAATCTACCCCGAAATGACCAGCATCCACTATACCGCTGACGCTCGTTCTACGGGCGATGGCGTCGCTGCAGATGCAAGCATTGAACTTTACGCCTTCAACCAGTACCAGAGAAGCGTCAATTGGTCTACCAAGCTTGGCAACGTGGGCATTACGCAGAAGCTCACCGGCATTCCGACGGGCCGCGACACCACCAAGAAGATTTTGGCCGTGACCCGCACGCATACTGATAGCCTGGATTACTTTGAATTCCACCCGAAGGGCATGCAGCTCGGCAACTGGACCGTTTGCATCGACAATCCGGAAAACAACCAACCGCTTTACTGGCTCGGCGAAACGACCCGCAACTGGTTCTACTTTAGCAAGCAGACCAAGGGCAAGAACCGCTGCGCTACCATGAACGAAATCCGCGACATTGCCAACATCGAAAGCACCGAAGCGCCGACACTCGGATTCCCCTACTGGTCAGACATGATGATCAGCGGCGTGCGTCAGCCAGCCCTGAAGGTTCCGGTGCAGTTCAAGTATGCAGGCATTCCTGACGGCAACGCCATTACGGTGCAGGTCGGCAAGAAATGGGTTGCAGCTGAATACGATTCCGAGCCTCGCGAAATCGTGATTGAAGGAGCCCAGCTCCCCGAAGAAGGAACCTTCACCATCAAGCTCGTTGACGAAGCCGGACACAAGGCAAGCTATAACGTAGACATCCCCGAGATGTAACATGGCACGCCTGACCGAAGCTGAAGCTTTAGACTTATTTTTAAACGCCCCCCTCGACGAACTCTGTGCCCGCGCCAACGCCGAAAAGGAACGCAGGCACGGGAAGTCCGTGTATTGGGTGAACAACCGCCAGATCAACTACACCAACGTGTGCGTGTTGCACTGCAAGTTCTGCGCATTTTCGAAAATCAAGAAGGATAGCCCCACCGCCTACGACTGGGATTACGACACCATTCGTAACAAGGCCGCCGAAGCGATTGCTGGCGGCGCCCGCGAATTGCACATTGTAGGCGGCTTGCATCCGGACCATCCGTTCGATTACTACATCGAGATGTTGCGCAAGTTGCGTGTGGAATTTCCGAAGGTGAACTTGAAGGCGTTTACCGCCGTGGAAATTTGCCACTTCGCCAAAATTTCGGGACAGACTCCGCTGCAGATTATGAGCACGCTGAAAGAAGCGGGCCTTGACGCTCTGCCCGGTGGTGGCGCCGAAATCCTGGTGCAAGATGTTCGCGACCAAATTTGTCCGGGCAAGGAAACCGGCGAAGAATGGCTCGACGTTCACCGCGCGGCCCACAAGATTGGAATCCCGACGAATGCGACCATGCTGTTCGGCCACATCGAAAAGATTGAAGACCGCATCGCCCACATGAAGATGCTGCGCGACTTGCAGGACGAAGCTCCGGGCTTTTTCGCCTTCATTCCGCTGGTGTACCATCCGGAACACAATGCGTTGCATAAAATCGTTCCGAATATCACCAGCGAAGAAGACATTTTGCGCACGGTCGCTGTCGCAAGACTTTTCCTCGACAACTTCCCGCACATTAAGGCGTACTGGATTCAGATGGGAATCGAGACCGCGATGAAGGCGCTCCACGCCGGCGCATCGGATTTGGATGGTACGATTATCGAAGAAAAGATTACGCACGCCGCCGGCGCCACGGTTCCCGTGGGCATGAGCCCCGAGCGCATGAAGAGCCTTATCTTGAACGAAGGCTTGGAACCGGTCGAAAGAGATGCGTTGTACGAACGATTCTCTTAACGAAAATTAAAAATGGCGGCTCGATGGCCGCCTTTTTCAATTACTGTCTCGTGAGAGTCTTGTACTTGATGGGTTTCGGATTGTCGGCATCTTCGCCGAGGCGCTTGCGACGATCGGCTTCGTATTCGCTCCAGTTGCCTTCGAACCACACCACCTTGGAATCGCCTTCGTAAGCGAGGATGTGGGTGGCGATGCGGTCCAGGAACCAGCGGTCATGGGAGATAATCACGGCGCAGCCTGCGAACTTGAGAATCGCCTGTTCCAGGGCCTGCAGCGTTTCGATGTCGAGGTCGTTGGTCGGTTCGTCGAGGAAGAGCACATTGCCCGGCTTCTGCAGGTTCTTGGCCATGAGCACACGGTTGCGTTCACCACCCGAAAGGGCCGTGAGCTTTTTCTGCTGGGCAGCACCGGTGAAGTTGAAGAGTCCGCAGTAGGCGCGGCCGTTCATCTTGCGGTCGCCCACCATAATCTCGTCGTTACCGCCGGTGATTTCTTCCCACACGGTCTTGCTGTCATCGAGGCTGTCGCGGCCCTGTTCCATACTGATGATTTCTACGGTCTCGCCAATCTTGAGAGTACCGCCATCGGGCTTTTCCTGGCCCATAATCATCTTGAACAACGTTGTCTTACCCGCACCGTTCGGGCCGATAATGCCCACGATGCCAGAACGCGGCAAACTGAAATTCAAGTCGTCGAAGAGCACCTTGTCGCCAAAGGCCTTCTGCAAGTGTTCCGCCTGAATCACGATATCGCCCAAACGCTTGCCGTTTGCAATGTGAATCTGGGCGACCTTGATCTGTTCGCGAGAATCTTCAGCAAGCAAGTCTTCGTAAGCTTTGAGACGAGCCTTGCTCTTGGCCTGGCGAGCCTTCGGAGAAGCCTTCACCCATTCCTGTTCGCGAGCGAGGCGCTTCTGACGGTCAGATTCACCCTTTTCTTCGTTCTTCATGCGTTCAAGCTTCTGGTCAAGCCACTGGGCGTAATTGCCTTCCCAAGGAATGCCGCGACCGCGGTCAATTTCCAAAATCCAGTTCGTCACGTTGTCAAGGAAGTAACGGTCATGGGTCACGAGAATCACGGAGCCCTTGTATTCGCGGAGGTGGCGTTCGAGCCAAGCAACCGTTTCGGCATCCAAGTGGTTCGTCGGTTCGTCAAGGAGCAACAAATCCGGTTCTTCGAGGAGCAAGCGGCAAAGAGCCACGCGGCGCTTTTCACCGCCGGAGAGGTTCGTCACCGGCCAGTCGCCCGGCGGGCAACGAAGTGCGTCCATCGCAATTTCGATATTGCGGTCGAGGCTCCACAAATCCTGCGCATCGATGATATCCTGGAGTTTTGCCTGTTCGTCCAGGAGCTTGTTCATCTCGTCGTCTTCCATGGGTTCGGCAAACTTCATGGAGATTTCGTTGAAGCGGTCGAGAATGGCCTGCTTCTTGGCCACAGCCTGCATCACGTTTTCCTTGACGGTCAGGTTCGGGTCCAACTGCGGTTCCTGCGGCAGGTAGCCTGCGGTGCGGCCCGGTTCAATCCAAGCTTCACCCTGGAATTCCTTGTCGATACCCGCCATAATACGCAGGAGTGTCGACTTACCGGCACCGTTCTGGCCGATGATACCAATCTTTGCGCCATAGTAGAAGCTCAAAGAAATGTCCTTCAGCACCTCCTTGTTAGGCGGATAGGACTTGGTCATCTTGTACATGTAGAAAACGAATTTTTCTGCTTTATTCTGTTCGGCCATATTAGCTCGCTTCGCTTCGAAATGTGTGGTGTGAAGTGTGAAATGTGAAGTTTAATCAAATATAACAAATAAACCTTTACTATACTTGTGCCATGAAGTTCGTTTACGCCATAATCGCAAGCCTGGTCTTTGCCATCTGCGCTCATGCACAAGACGAATTCCAGCGATTCTCAGTGCTACCCTTTGGCGCCTACACCGAAGAAACCAAAATCCAGTACGGCGCGGTTTTCGTCCTGTTCTTCAGGCCGTTCCAAGAAGGCGAAAACATTTCTTCGATGGACTTTATTGCACGCGGAACCACGCGCAGGCAGTTCCAATTCCAGTACGCCCCGAACTTGTGGCTTTTCCAAGACCATTTGCACATTCCGGCAAAACTCAACTTGAACAAGTGGCAATACTCGCTATTCGAGCGCGGCGCCCGCGGAGATTTTGACCGCATAGACGAATACAAGAGTTCCTTTGTCTACGGCAAAATTCCCTTCGAAATGAACTTCGGCATTTCGAACAACATTCCTCTGCGCTACGGCGTTGTATTAGAAGGTGAAGCCCGCGACAACGAACTCGGAAGCGACATCCCCAAAAATTACCAAGACGGATTTTATTTGGGCGGCGGCTACCTTTTGGTTCTCGATAAAAAAGACAACGACAACTGGCCCACCAAAGGCTACTACGCAAGCTTCGAAGAAATCTTTTTCGGTGGCGACTTTAGTTTCCACACCGAAACGCTTGACGCGAGATTTTACGCGCCCCTATTCTGGGAGACCTCAATCGCTCTCGGGCTTTACGCAAAACAGAGCCGCGGCGACAATGTTCCGCTCGGCTGCCTCGCCGGCCCCGACGGCACCAAGCGATTCCGCGGCGTAGAATCGGGCATCTGGAGCGACACGCAAGCCTTAATCTGGCAAATGGAATTCCGCCGCCCGCTCTTCTGGCGATTCGCCGGCGTTATCTTTGGTGAAGCCTTGCAATCGGCGCCCTACTTCAGCGAACTCTTTAGGCGCCAAGTGCATTACGCCGTAGGCTTCGGCGGGCGCCTCGCCTTGAACAAGACCGAAAAGCTACACGCCCGCGGCGACCTCTCACTTGTCGACGGCAAGCACATCGGCATTACGATTGATTTAAGAGAATCGTTCTAACAATAAGTTTGAATACAAAAAGGCCGCGAGTGAATCGCGGTCTTTTTTGATGGATTGCTTCGCTAACGCTCGCAATGACGTTCACTACTTCACGCTGGCGGTCAGCAACTTGGTAATTGCCGCGACATATTCAGCCGGGTTCGGAAGCGGAGAGCCTTCGGCAAGCAGGGCCTGGCCGTAGAGGGCCTTCGGCCAGTCGCCCAGGTCTTCCTTGGCTTCGGCTTTCTTCTTGAGCATTTCGCAAATCGGGTGCGTCGGGTTGATTTCCAGAATGCGCTTGCTCTTCGGCAAGTTCTTCTGGCCCATCGCCTTCATCATGCGTTCCATCTGGGCGCTCATGGCGTCTTCGCTGGTCACAAGGCAGCAGGGGCTGTCTTTGAGGCGGCTGGACACGCGGACTTCCTTGATGTCTTCATCCAAGACTTTCTGCAGGTTTTCGCAGAGGCCCTTGAAGATACCCTTGTTGGCTTCTTCGGCCTTCTTTTCGTCTTCGGTCTTTTCGAAGTCCACATCGCCGCGGGCAATGTCGTGGAACTTCTTGTCGCCGAATTCCTGGAGGCTAGACATCATGAATTCATCGATGCCGTCGCTCATGAGCAACACTTCGTAGCCCTTGGCCTTGAAGGCTTCGAGCATCGGGTTAGACTTCACAGCATTCTTGTCGCCGATGAGGTAGTAAATTTCCTTCTGGCCTTCCGGCATGCGCTTCACGTATTCGTCGAGGCCCACGAGAGCGTCGCCTTCGGTCTTGGTGCTTTCGAAACGGAGCAACTTCTTGAGTTCGTCAAGATGTTCCCAGTTCATGTAGAAGCCTTCCTTCAGGACCATGCCGAGTTCGCGCCACCAGGCGTTGTACTTCGCGGCATCCTTGTCGGCCATATTCTGCAGGGAGTCGAGCACCTTCTTGATCACATGCTTACGGATGTTGGTGATAATCTTGTTGTTCTGCAAGATTTCACGGGACACATTCAGCGGCAAGTCTTCGCTATCCACCACGCCGCGCACAAAGCGGAGCCAAGGCGGCAGCAGGTCCTTGCAGTCGTCCATGATAAAGACCTTCTTCACGTAGAGCTTGAGGCCATGCAAAGCATCGTTGTGCCAAATGTTGAACGGGGCCTTCGACGGAATATACACGAGGCTCCAGAATTCCTGGGAACCTTCGGCGTGGCTGTGGCTCCAGGCGGCCGGTTCGTCGGCTTCGTGGCTGATGACGTTGTAGAAATCCTTGTACTGTTCTTCGGTGACTTCCTTTTCGCTCTGGCGCCACAAGGCCTGCTTTTCGTTCAGGCGTTCTTCGGGCTTTTCTTCGATTTCGCCCTTGTCGTTCTTGGAGGCTTCCGGGTGGAAGTAGATGCCGTAGCTCACGAAGCCGCTGTACTTCTGGACGATGTCCTTGATTTTCCATTCGCTGGCGAATTCTTCGGCGTCTTCGTCATCCTTCAGGTACAAAGTAATCTTGGTGCCGACCTTGTCGAGCGGTGCTTCAGAAATCTCGAAGTCGCCGGTGCCTTCGGAGGACCACATGTAGCCCTGAGTTTCGCCTGCCTTAAGAGTCAAGACTTCGACCTTCTTGGCGACCATGAACACAGAGTAGAAACCCACACCGAACTGGCCGATGAGATCGACGCTGCCCTTGTCGCCTTCCTTGAGGTTCTTGATGAAATTCTTGGTGCCGCTACGGGCGATGGTACCGAGGCAGTTGATCAAGTCTTCCTTGTTCATGCCGATACCGTTGTCTTCCACGACGATTCTCTTGCCTTCCTTGTTCACCGAGATGTCGATGCGGAGCTGCGTGCCCTGCGGAAGCAAGTCGGCGTTCGAGAGCGAGAGGAAACGACGCTTGTCGAGTGCATCCGCCGCGTTGGAAACAAGCTCGCGGAGGAAGATTTCCTTGTTGCTATAAAGGGAGTTGATCATCAAGTTCAGCATGTCGCGAACTTCGGTCTGGAATTCCATCTTCTCTGTTGCCATTATTTATCTCCATTTATCGTTAAAATTTGAAGCGAATTAGCAAAACCATGTTTCATTTTGAAACAAAATCTACTTTCCGCTTTGTTTTCGCACTAGTATTTGCAAGAACCATGCCAACACAGGACCGTTCGTGCTCATTGCCACTAAGCAATACGAACGCACTCACTCTCGCAACCGCCCCTGTTTAATAACAGGGGCTTCGTTGCTCACACAAGACCGCAAACAAAAAAGGCGACCTTTGCGGCCGCCTTAATTTAATTTCAAGGACTTAGATAAAGATCAGTCCGAGGATACCCACAGCCCAGACGTACCAGGCGAAGTGCTGGAACTTGCCCTTCTGCAAGAAGGTCATAAGCCACTTGAGGGCGATGATGCCGAAGATAAACGACACGACCATGCCCACCAAAAGTTCGGGGGTAAAGCCACCGGCGTCGGCACACTTCATGGCCTTTTCCGGGTCGAGGAGAGCCTTTTCGGGAGTCATGCTCTGGCACTTGATCCACTTGATGCAATCGAGGAGAGCAGCACCGCCCACGGCAGGAATGCTCATGAGGAAGCTGAATTCACCGGCGTACTTGCGGTTCACGCCCATGAACATCATGGCGCTGATGGTAGAGCCGCTGCGGCTGATGCCCGGGATGCAGGCAATGCCCTGTACCGTACCGGTCACGAGAGCACGCCACCAGTTCATCTTGACGCCTTCGTTATCCGGATGCTTGGCACCAGTTGCGCCCCACTGCGAAGTAAACAGGAGCAAGCCCGTAAAGAGTTCGGCGACACACACGGCACGCGGGTTTTCGAACAGGCCTTCGAGAGCATCCTTGAAACCGAGGCCAATCAAAGCCGTCGGAATGCTAGCCAAGATAATGTAGCCCGCTTCGCGGAGCTGGTCCGGATTCTTGCGGAGGCAACCCACGATGATGTCAGTAATCTTCTTGTGGAACACCACGAAGATGGACAGCAAGGTGCCGGCATGGAGCATGATATCGAAGAACATGCCCGCTTCGTTCATGCCTAAAAGTTCGTGCCCAAGCACAAGGTGGCCGGAGCTAGAAATGGGGAGGAATTCGGCGAGGCCCTGCAACAGGCCGAGAATAATAGATTCAAACATGACGGGAAAGATAGTAAATTACTATCTTCAAAGTCATGGCTCGCAAATTTCTCTTGTGCTTTCACGATTTCAGCGTCTGGAACTACCAGAAAGTCGCCCCGATTCTTGAAGAACTCAAGGACCTGGCGGGCGCCCCTTTCAGTGTACTCGTTATCCCGGACACCGACAAGGCCCCGTCCGACATGGTCAAGGGCTTTCGCGAAACACTCCAGAAACTTAAAGCCGGCGGATTCGAGCTCGCCCTCCACGGCTACAAGCACCAGGCCGAATTCAGCCAGGGTCGCAGCTACGCCGGCCTTATCGGAATGAACCTGACCGGCGGCGAAGCCGAATTTGCAGGCCTTAGCGAATTTGAATCGAGCAGACTTTTGCACTTGGGGCTAGACGCCTGGAAAGAATTAATCGGAGACTCCGAAAAGCCCACCGCATTTGTCCCGCCGACTTGGTACAGCAACAAGTTCCTGCCGAGCCAGGTGCATGCCGAAAAAATGCTTTACGAAGAACGATTCGCCCTGGTGACCGCCAAAGGCAAGCGCTACGCCTCCCCTGTCGCCAGTTTCGCAGGTATCCCCGACTTTTTAATCAAGGCCGCCTTCAAGTTCGGTGCCATCGCCCTGAAGGTTCCTGTCGGACTCCCCCGCATCGCTCTCCACCCGGTGGATTTCCCTGCCCGGACCGACAAAATCCACGATTTGATCCGCATCGCCTTGAACAGCGGGCGCAAGCTTTCGCAGTACAAAGACCTGTAAGCCGGTCATTTTTCCTGCCGACTGCATAGTGCCAACAGCCCACTATTTTCCTATATTTGGGCTACTATGAGCTTAAAATTCGAAACCCCCATTACCGAAGTTCCGCTGTTCCACCAGGGTAAAGTACGCGACATGTACGACCTGGGCGACAGCTTCCTGATGGTCGCCAGCGACCGTCTTTCCGCTTTTGACGTGGTGCTTCCCACCCCGATCCCTGGTAAGGGCAAAATCCTCAACCAGCTTTCGCTGTTCTGGTTCCAGCACCTCGGCATGAAGAACCACCTCATCACCGCCGACGTGAACGAATACCCGGCCGTGCTCAAGAAGCACGCCGACTACCTCCGCGGCCGTTCCATGATCGTGAAGAAGGCCCACCGCCATTCCGTGGAATGCATCGTGCGCGGCTACATCGTGGGTTCTGGCTGGAAGGACTACCAGAAGACCGGTAAGATTTGCGGTCACGTTCTCCCGGAAGGCCTGCAGCTCTGCCAGAAGCTCGAAAAGCCGCTCTACACGCCGAGCACCAAGCCCGACGTTGGCCACGACGAAAACATCAGCTTCGAACAGACTTTTGACATCGTTGGCGAAAAGGTTGCAACGACTCTCCGCGACATGTCTTTGGACATCTACACGAAGGCCCGCGACTACGCCGCAAGCAAGGGCATCATCCTCGCCGACACCAAGTTCGAATTCGGTGAAATCGACGGCGAAACCATCCTCATTGACGAAGTGCTCACGCCGGACTCCAGCCGCTACTGGCCGGCCGACAAGTACCAGGTGGGCAAGAACCAGGAAAGCTTCGACAAGCAGTACGTTCGCGACTGGCTGGAAACTCTCGACTGGGGCAAGACCTACCCGGGTCCGGAAATTCCGCCTGAAGTCGTGAAGAACACGCTCGCCAAGTACGAAGAAATCTTCGTGCGCCTCACCGGCAAGCAGCCGGAATTGTAGTATATAAAAACGGCGGGGTAAACCCGCCCTAATGAAAATAAAGAAGCCGGCTTAAACGCCGGCTTTTTTTGCCACACTGATTGTACAGTCGCTGACGCTCCTGTACCAAATGCTAGGCTCAGTTATAGGTCTGCAAGCAGCCCTGCAACATTCGCCTTACGCATTTGTCGAATTTCCTAACGAGAAAAAAATCAGAAAAATCGTTAGATTTTTCCAATCCGTGTGGCAACAAAACCACCTGCCGTCTGCATTTACTTTTTGATTAGCCTCAAGACTCCCTGCTTGTTGTATTCAGGCGAATCCTTCGGGAACGGGTTCTTGGCTTCGGCGCGGAGCACGTAATGCACGCCTTCGCCTAGATCGACTTCGGAGCCGGACTTGGCCGGAACGTCATCGCCGAACAAGGAATCGGCTGCCATCAACAAAGCTTCTTGCGGGTCCTCGGCACTAGCCGCGATGCACAAATCCGGCAGCACGAAAGTTGCAAGTCCGAGCGTATAAATCGTATCGCCCGCTTCCACGAAATTAATCCACGGGTCCATCGGGTATTCACCATCGCCCACTTCTTCGCGGAAACCCGCATCGGTCCAGGCGGCGCCACACTGCTGCATGTACACGCCCAGCGCACCCGCGTTAAAGACCTTCAGAATAGCCATATTCACTTGGGTCACTTCTTCGATCTTCTTGACTTCGCCGAGCAGGAACAGCAGCGACTTGTGCGCTTCAATTGCGGCGGCGGTTTCAGCCGGAACATCCTGGTGTTCCTTGAAAATATCGGCAAGGCCGGCCACACGTTCTTTGCGAATTACCTTAAACATCACGCTGCAACCAGGAATAATTGCAGACGTCGCATCGGCAGCAAGCGTCACGGTTTCGGTCAAAGCGAGCGGTTCGTTAACTTCTTTAGTGAGAGGAAAAGCGAGAATGAATTGAGGCATATACAGCATCCTTCAGCAGTTTATTATCATCTTCGGGTTTCGGCAAAGCGACGCGGGCTTTTTCACTGACAGCGGCAATCAAAGTTTCAGTCGAGAACTTGGATTCATCGATGGTCGCTGCAAAACCTTCGCGGGCAAGGTCGCGGCCCAGAATCACCTGTTCATACTGTCCGGGCGTCGGCACAAAAATACAGCGGGCACCAAGCACCGCCATATCCATCACGGTACTGTAACCACCACGCGAAACAACCCATTCCGCATTTTTCACTACCGCCGCAAACTGATTATCGGGCAAGTGCGTGAACAGGTCTAGGTTCTGTTCGTTGGAGCTCTTTACGCCAAGCGAGGGTTTCCCTAGAATAATCGCATGGCGACCGGGAATTTTCACAAGCGTCTTACGCAACAGATTTTCAAAGCGAGTTCGGGCAGGTTCCACTCCCGAAACGACCGCCACAAAGCGATAGCGCACATCCGATTTCGCCGTCAGGTTTTCGCCTTCAAAACGCGAGAGCGCCCCCACATACTTTACCGGCACCGGGCAAGTCTTCACATGCGATAGCGATCCCGCATAGCCCGGAGTTTCGGGCAAATCCGGCACCCAAACTTCGTCAAAATGCTTCATGACCGAGGCATGCCAAAGCATACCGAGCGGTTCAAATGCCGAAAGCACCTTCGGGAAAGCGATGCGGCGCTGGTGCGTCATATAAATCGATTTTGCATTCCGGCTGTAAAAACCGAATCGGTTATCCGATACCAACACATCGTAATGGTAACGCTGCACCATTTCTTCGGAAAAGCGATGTTCATAATTCATCACCGTCCGCAAGTGTACCCCGTTCTTGACAAGCCAGAGGCCCATATTGTAGCCATGCTTGGGGTAAACAATGTTGTAAGACGGTGCCAATCGCTGACGCAAGTCCGGAAAGAACTCCCGCAGCAAAGCCGCATTCGAGCGCACCACCGCAAGTTCGACCTCAGCACCTTGATTCAGGAATTCCCGAATCACGGGCACGCAACGAGTCGCATGCCCCAGCCCCCAGTCAAGTGGTGCCACTAGAACTTTCAACGAGCAGCCTCCAGCCAGGCATTCGCCCAATCACCGTGGTCAAAGTCCTTGTCATGCTTGTCGCCTTCGTCCAGGCGGAGTTCCAGCACGCGAACGCCCGTAATATCAACCGCAATCGTCTGCTTTTCGGTCGAATACATACGCTTGCTGCGGAACAGTTCGCGGTTGTCACCCATCACAATGAACGAGGCTCCATCGCCACCGACGCTTTCATCGTCAAGGCCGATAACCGCATGGAACTTGTTGTACGAACGCGGGAGCGTATACCTTAAATAAGACGGCGCATGAGACCCGATTCCATAACGGAACACTTCCTTGTCAATCGTAATCTTGCGGTGTTCCACCGTCGCATTCTTTTGCGGCTGTCCCCAGGCCTGTTCAAAGCTTTCCATCTTGAGTTCCGAAAGCAACATCACCTCGGGCGATTCCACAAAGAAATCCTTCTTGAGCGTAAGCGTGTCGGAATCCGGCATCAGGCATTCAAAGGTCACGCGGTTCATGCCCGCCATAATCTTTGACGAATCCAGCAACAGCGTATCCGAATTCAGCGAAAGCATCAATTCTTCTTGCAGCTCACCATTCAAGGAATAATTGCAAGTGATGGTTTCGGGGAATCGCTTGTTCACGACCATGGCATTGTTTTCCATGTCGCTCACAAAGAAATTCTGCAGGTAGGTCGACACGCCCTTCTTTGCTGTAATCTTGTACATCGCGAGCGGGTAACCGAACAGTTTGGGTTCAATCAACACGCGTTCGCTCTTGTAGTCCTTCAAGATTTCGTCCACCTGGTCAGTCGTCTTGAAACCCACCACGCGGGACTTGCGGTTGAGTTCGCCATAGCCGTCCTGGCCACGCACCATGTAAATGTTTCCGCCCGAAACCTGCTGCCATTTGGCGAAGGTTTCGTTATCCCAGCTCATAAAGGAACGTTCACTGAAAGAACTGTGTCCCGAAGCAAGCATCTGCCAGGGGCGAGCATAAATGAATATGGAATTCTTCGGATAGTTTTCAAGCGCCTTGTCGAGGTAGTCTTCTTCGCCCAGCAACTTGTTCTTGTAGTAGAGCATGTTGTGGCGGTAGCTATCGCCATGATAAATCATGAGGCCGACCGAGAGGGCCGTCGCGACAGCCAGAATAATCTTGCCGGCCGCCTCGGGCTTCATCTTGGTCGAAAATTCCAGTGCATCGTAAAGGCCAAGCGCCATAATCAAGGCAAACAGCGGGAGCGCCACCAGCACGTAACGCTGGTTGATATCGATCGTAAACGTACCCGACACGTTCAAAAGAATCACGAAAATCTGCAAGCAGAACGTGATCCCAAGCAAAGCGCCGCGCCAATACCTGCGGGAATAAATCAAGCGGAACAGGAGCCAAGCCGTAGCGGCTAGCAGAATAACGGTAAAGGTGGTATAGAACGGATTCTGCATGATGCCGCCAAAAGACGAATCCTGGTCCAAGTTCATCATGACTTCGATATTCGTCTTCAGGTTGAACCAGAAGTTTTCTAGCGAATGCGCCGCATGTTCGCCCCCCTGGAAATCGTAACCACGGTAAGCAGCCATGGTATTCACCGAAGGCCAGCTCACGGCTATCACGGACGCCACAAACAGCGGAAGCCTATGTGGTTTTTCAAAGAAATACTTGTAGTAGTAAAGGGCAAACGGAATAAACGCAAACACCGTTTCTTGCCTAGTCTGGGCAAAGAATCCAAGCAGAGGAACGGTCAAGAGGAAATGTTTCCAGTTCACCTTGTTTGCCGGCACGAAGGCATACCACGCCATGAGAACCGCAAGCAAGAAGATGTACAGCACTTCGGTCGAGGCGGAACGCGCCTGCAAAAGGTAAATCGGCATACCGCCCAAGAAGGCTGTTGCCGCAAGCGCCGCCCATTCGTTCTTGAACCACTTGGAAAGCGCAAAGAAGAAAAACAGCAGGCTAAGCAAATAGAACGGGAAGTTGACCAACAGGGCTGTATCGCGGTTGGGTTCCATAAAGTTGAACACCAGCGAATACACAAAACCCAGCGCCTTGCCCTTGAAGTTGTTCACTTCGGTTTTGCAATCCAACACCCCGTTTTTCCAAATGCCCTCGTTACAGACGCCACCCGTGTGGTCAAAGAACATCTGGAGACCCATGGATTCCCAGCTCGTTTCATCGCTGAGCACGCGGTGCGTGTTGCTGATGTTTCCGAACATGAATACCGAAAACACGAGCGCAATCCCCGCAAAGGCACAAATGCTCTTGCCCGAAGGCCTAAAGCTTTTCCAGCCCCGCGCGACAACAGGGAAATTGACGACAACGCCTACGACCAGCAAAATGAAGGTCGAAAGAATGGAGTAATAGCCCCAGTCAATATCCCAGCGACGGGCATACGAAACGGTTAAGTTATTGAATATAAGGAATGCGACTACCAGAACGGCAAGCGTAATTCCAATTACAACAAAATGCCTGCGGCTAACGCCCAGACGTTCAAGAATATTCTTCATGCCGAGAAATATAGAAAGAGGCTACGAGGTCTCAGGTATGAGCTCGGGGCTTTCGCCCCTTTGAGCCATAATAATCGAGCCACAGGCGCCTACACATTCACGTACTTGGCCATGAACTCGTCAACCGGCAGCGGTTTCGAGTAGTAGAACCCCTGCAGGCTCTTGACCTTGAATCGCAGCAGGAATTCACGCATTTCGGGCGTTTCGATACCTTCTGCAGTTACCGACGACGAGAAGGAATCCGCCAGTTCCGAAATAAAACGAACAGTCTTCTGGTCAGAAGTATCCTGTTCGATATTCATGACAAAGCTGCGGTCGATTTTCACCGTAGTCACCGGCAGTTCACGCAACACGCCAATAGAGCTGAAGCCGGTACCGAAGTCATCGAGCGCCACCTTGACACCCTTATTGCGCAGCCGCGTAAAGATATCTTTAAGAAGAGCCATATCCAAAAGGCGGCAACGCTCCGTAATTTCCAGGCACAGGTTCTGCGGCGGGAACGATTCCTCTTCCAGAATAGAAAGTACGCTTTCTACAAAATTCGGCTTTTCTAGCTGGGTGTACGAAAGGTTTACGTTGATTACAAAGCCCGGATACGATTCAAGGAATACTTTAGCATCCTTGATTGCAGTCCTTAGAATCCACTTACCCAGTTCCGGGAACAAATTATCTTGTTCCAAAATATCGACAAATTCTACCGGAGGTACAACGCCGTACTCCTCGTTTTTCCAACGGATCAAAGCCTCGGCGCCAATAATCTTTTCGGTGTTGGCATCCACAATCGGCTGGTAGCACAAGTAGAACCCATCGCAATGATTCACGATGCTATTGCGAATCACATTGATACGCTCGATGGCGAAACGCTTGTCGTCGTTTACGTCGTTCTTAAGAATATACAAATCACCCAAGTGATTATTCTTGGATTCGTAATAGGCAAAGCGCAGGCAAGAATAAACGGTTTCTACGCTGACATCAAATTTTTCGAGGTTGATGGCTCCTGCGACAAACGAAAGAACCACGCGGGTTCCATCCACATTAAAATCATGAAGGGAATTGTACTGGATACGTTTGTACAGGTTTTTCAGGTCTTCAACAGAGGCTTTCTGGCAGACAATAGCAAACTTGGTTCCATCCATCCGGTACCAGTCGCCTATGCCATGGGCTTCGACCTTGATCATCTTTGAAAATTCCTGGAGCACGCGGTTTCCGAACGTGTAGCCGTAAATTTCATTCAGACGAGAAAAATCATTAATGCCCAAAATCATCACCTGCAGGCTTTCACCACGCCAACTCGTCGACTGCAGGTCTTCCAAAAAACCATAAAGGCTTCTCATGTTGGAAACATCGTCATAATAGCTTAGGGTGTCATTGTTCTTGATCATCCCGCCGAAATAGTCCGGGTTTCCATGTTCGTCACGGAGCAATACCCCACGACAGGTGCAAACAATGTAGCGGCCATCTTTTGTCAACACGCGATACTGAAGATTATGTTCATTCGTCTGGCCGCTCATGACCTTGTCAATATTTTCTTTATAGGCGGCGCGATCATCCGGGTGGATTTTTTCCATCCAGGCATAAGCTACCCCCTGCATATATTCGTCAGGTAAGCCAAAATAGTGAACAGCCTCTTTAGACCAGCGGGTCCAATCCGTCCTCATATCGGTGACATAGGTGTATGCACCATTCGCAAGTACCGAAAAAGCCTCATACAAGGAATCAATTTTCGCTTTGACAACGCTATCCATCATTTTCTCCTTCTGATACCACAATGCAGTTCTTGCCGTTATTCTTGGCTTTGTAAAGAGCCTTGTCGACACGAACGAATGCAGTATCAGCACTTTCGCCCTTCCGAAGTTCGGTTACACCGGCACTCACGGAACGACGTCCAGCTTTTTTAAATGTAATATCATTGAACGCGACACGCACCCTATCAGCAAAATCTATAGCCGTTTTTAACGAGGAATCCTGCAAAAGCACCATGAATTCTTCGCCTCCCCAACGGCCAATGGGAGATTTTACATTCAGAATCACAGGAACAGGCTGTAAAGAGTCTCCACCATGAAGTTCGTATTCCTTTGCACACATCCCCCCAAAATCAGTCATATTAAAGCCAGCCGCATCGACCCCGGATACTCCGGTTTCATCGGCAACTCTTCTCAAAAGACGGCCGATTTCTTGAATAACGTTATCACCTTCCTTGTGGCCCCAGGCATCGTTAATTTGTTTAAAATTATCGATATCGAACATTACAAGACAGCCAGGTCGCCCCGCCGTCACGCACTGGGTAATTCGGCGTTGAATTTCGCCACGGTTAAACACCTCCGCCAAGGAATCCGTAATAGAGGTCAACTGCAGTTTTGCGTAAGTTTCGGCTTGCTCCTGTGCCGCCACATCGATAAAAGTAGCCAGACGGTTAATCATGGAAACCTTGCCCGAGAACGCCTCCTCGGGCATTTCGAAATCATAACGTTCCCCGCCCTTGCCTTCGCGCATTCCTGCAATCACAAGGGTCGCATTGTGCTGATTCACGCAACAGCCTGTACGCAAAAATTCGCTAGAAGAATAAAAACCCGAAGTAGACGCAATGCTCTGCAGCGGGAGCGTTTCACTACTGATTTCTTCTTTGCCCCAAAAGATTCGACGTACTACACAAGAAAACGCCTTGATTATTTCAGGGCTAAACACCCCTATATTACGGCCGTCATTTCGGACACTTTCAAGAATGGTCCACGGGTCGCCATAAGCAAGGCGCACCTTCACGCCTTCTTCGATATCCGACGACATGACTTACGGAACCATCTTCGTTACAGGCTACCGGAGCACGCATGATGTCAATTCCATTGCGCTTGTAGAACAACGGGAATTCCAGCGTGTTGTAAATGAAGTGTTCGTCATTCTGGATATTCAAATAGCGGTGATAGATTTCATAAGCGGGCTCGCCATTCAGTTCATACAGCACCGGCCCCTTCGCTTTTGTCACCACAAATTCACGGCCAAGGGGTTTCCAGCCAATCACATGGGTGGTATGGACAAAGAAGTCTTCACCCCCCATCAAAAGGACTAGGACTCCCTTACCTGAATACCCGCCCACATTCGAAAAAATGCATGTTTCCGTACTTGTCAAGTTCGGATTAATGGCACCACCGCCAAAAATCGCAATCGAGGGGTCCACATCCTTGAACGCATCGCAAAACGGTGTCATAGAAACACCAAGAGTCGTCAGCTGCAGTTCAACCGCCTTCACCCACGGATTCGCCTTGATTTCTTCTTTAATACTGCCAACCACATCAACGGCATTGTCCGCATCCATCGTATACTGCAACAATTTTAGCTGAGTCGTAGGGTATTCAAAAATCGTACAGACAACAGAAATTTCGGCATTGGAAATTCGCCCATCGATGATATTGCCACCTGTCGAGCAGCCCATGTAAATGGAATTCGGGAAATTCTGCGAAATAACGTCGCAGACTAGGTCAATTTGCCCCTTATCCATGGAATTGGAATAAATCTGGAATACCACATGAGAAAACACTCTTGACTTGCACCAAAGGCTAATCTTGTCAAGGTCGCGTTTCAACGTAGTGATGCTATGGTAATCAAACTGGAATTGTTTCATGCCCCTGCGATATCCCTATATTATATATCTATATAGAAGATACAACAAAGATTACCATTTTGTTCAAAAAAAGTTACCTTGTATATTCCAAATTGGAATATTTGTGATAAAAGTGACTAAATCACGAATTTTTGGATAATTTCGGCAATTCCGCCGTGGTTATTGTCCGCTTTTGTGACATAGTCGGCCACCGATTTTGCCACATCGGAGGCGTTCGCCATGGCAATTCCTACACCTGCGGCCTCGATCATGGGGCAGTCGTTTTCTTCGTCGCCCACGGCGATGGTATCCGAAAGCGGGACCTTGTAAAAATCGGCCATAAAACGCACCGCATCGCCCTTGTTGGACTGCATGTGCGAAAATTCGAGCATTTCGGGCTTGCTGAACACGTCAAAGAGCTTGCCCGCCGTGCTCTTGCGCATTTCGGCGCGAAAATCGAGCAGGCTATCGTGATTAAACGGCGTAATGATATTCACCTTGATGGGAGGCTTTACCACCACATTGATAAAATCACCGTAGTAGTCGCGAATATCCTTGACAACCACGTAGTCCATCTTCATCAGCCGGCAATATGTCTTGAGTTGTTCCGTCTCATATTCCGAAACTACCAGGTCGCCCGAGTACGTGTGCGCGTGCATGCCCGCCTTGTGGGCCGCATCCATAATGAATTTGACCGATTCTACCGGAATGTAACGCGTCAGAATGGACTGTTCGGTGGCGTAATCGTAAATAAGCCCGCCGTTGAAACTCACCAAGAAAAAGCCCGGCTTGTCGAAGCCGTACTTTTGCGCCAGCTGCTTTGCGCTGGTCAGCGGACGCCCGGTGCAGAGCACCAACTTGTGCCCGCGGGCAAGCATTCCCTCGATAGCCTTCATGTCTACATCGAGAATGGTCTTGTCGTCGGTCAGGAGCGTACCGTCAAGGTCGGTGAAAAGGAGCTTCATAGTTCGAAATATAGAAATGTTTGCTATATTCCCAACTATGAGAATTGATGAATTTTTAAGTGAAGCGAAGACGGTGGCCATTTTCGGGCACGTGCGCCCGGACGGCGATTGCGTGGGTTCTACCACAGGCATTTACAACTACATCAAGGACAACTACCCCACCATTCAGGCAGACTTGTTTCTTGAAAACTTTCCCGACAGCTACAAGATTCTGCGTGGGGCAAACGACGCCCGCTCTGCCTGGACTGCCGAATGCAACGGCGGCAAGCCCTACGACCTTGCCTTCTTGATGGATACGCCGAGTTTTGAACGCGTGGGCGCGAACGGCGCCGAATGCATCAAGTCAGCCAAGAAAACCATCAACATCGACCACCATATTAGCAACCCGCTGAACCTTTGCACCCTGAACCTGGTAGAGCCCGAAGCAAGCTCCGCCAGCGAGGTTCTATACGTAAACCTCGACAAGGCTAAAATCAGCCGCGACACAGCCAGTTCCCTGTACCTGGGAATCGTGCACGACACCGGTGCCTTCAAGTACAGTTGCACCGGCAAGCGCACCATGCAGGTGGTGGGTGACTTGATTGAAGCTGGCGTCGACTTCGCAAAAATCGTGAACGAGACTTACTACACCCGCACCTACAAGCAGACGCACATTACGGGCTATGCCATGCAGCAGTGCAAGCTTGGTTTAGGCGGCAAGGTCGTCTACAGCTACATTACGCCCGAAGACATGGAACGTTTCGGTGTCACGCCCGTGGAACTTTCCACCGTCATTGACACCATCCGCGAAGTCGGCGGCACCGAAGTGGCCTTGCTTTTGTACCCCGTAAACGGGAAGTACAAAATCAGCCTCCGCAGCAACTACTTTGTAGACGTAAACGCTATCGCAAAAGAATTCGGCGGAGGCGGCCACACCCGAGCCGCCGGCGGCGACACAAGCGATGCGCCTGAAGTCGCGATTGAAAAAATCCTGAAGCTGATTGAAAAACAGCTTTAAACCAAGAACAGCGCCACAGCCAAGAGCACGAACACACAGCCGCTGAACCAGTTGAGGTTGCGGTTCGCCTTCGGGCTATTCAGCAGGAACTTCTTGACGGCGCCAGCCAACAGGGCAACCGAACCGAACACGATCATGGTCGCCACAATGAATTCTGCGCCAAAGATAGCGGTCTGCAAGCTCGGGTGAATCGGGCGGTCCAGGCGCACGGCCGGTGGTATAAACGAAAGCATGAACAGAATCACCTTCGGATTCGAAAGGTTCATGATGATGCCGCGAAGGTAAAGCTTGCGGGCAGAAGGATGGCCGACATCGCTGGGCTTATGATTTTCATCATCTATAGCCACGTTTCCGGCGCGAACTTGAAAACTCCGGTACGCCAAATACAGCAGGTACGCCGCGCCGAGACATTGCATCACAAAGAACGCCTTCGGACTTGCGGCAACAAGCGCCGAAACCCCCGCGACCAGCAGCCCCGTCTGCACCATGATTCCCGTGCAAAGCCCCAAAATCACGCAAAAACCGGCTCGGGCGCCGTGGGCAGCACTTTGGGCAAGTACGAATAAATTATCTGGCCCGGGGGCAATCCCCACGACAAGCGCTGCGATGAAAAATTCAAGCATAGGGAACTACAGCTTATCCAAGAAGCTGTCGACATCGAGTTCGTCGAGGTCTTTTTGCAAATCGGCAAGAACATCGTCCGAAATAACCGCCGGTTGCACCTTTTCAGCATCGTTAGACGCCATGGCGCCAGCGATTTTTTCGGCCACATTTTCAAATTCCGAAGGTGCAGACCCTTCGCGCGGGCTTGGCAAGTTTTCGCCCTTTTCAGTACGTTCTTCGGCCAAGGCTTCGGAGGCATCCACCATCTTCTTGAGGGCTTCGGCGACAGCCCCCATGGCACCGCCGTTGCTGACAACGGCGTCGATTGCGCGGCTGAGTTTCTTGCGGAGTCCGGCAAATTCGTCGCGATCCAATTCTGCGACCTCGCCATGATAATACATCAAGGGAGTCTTGCAGCGGGCGCAGCAAAACACCATCATGTTGGCGCCATCACCTTGAATCTGGGCGTCGAAAGATGTACCGCAATGGGGGCAGTCGATATGGAATTCGCTCATGTTCCCTAATTTAGAAAATGCGGGCGCATTCGTGTACCTGGCTAAAGCCAAAAAACAAACAAAAAATTATTTTTTAAGAGAAAAGTTTAACAACCAACCAACAATTCCGAATTCTGAATTCCGAATTACGATTTTTATATGCTTTGTCAGTGGCTTTATCATTTAACCAGTATTGATCTTTTCGACGGCCGTCTGTTCCGCGCAGGTACCGCCGCCATGCTCTCTATCATCTTAGTCATGTGCCTTATGCCGGTCTATATTCGCAAACTCCAGAGCCTCGATGCGACCTCGGACTTCGATAAAGACGGCAAATCCAAGTCTCCCCCTATTATGGGCGGACTTCTTCTGGTGATTGTGGTAGAAATCGTCTCGCTCCTGGTATGCAAGATGAACGGCTATACCATTTCGACCCTGATTGTGCTTGCGGCTTTTTCTGCCGTGGGTGCCATCGACGACATCGCCAAGGTCAAGGCCAAGCGTCTGATCAAGCTCGGCAAGCTTAAGGCCGCCGACTACATGGACAAGGCCGACGGTATTTCGAGCAGCCTTAGACTTTTCCTCTACTTCTTGTTTAGCCTGGTCGTTGCCATTTTCTGCTACAAGTTCATCCCCGAACTCAAGGGCGACCTCACCATCCCCTTCTGCCCCATCGACGTGTTCCAGATTCATTTGCCCAACTGGATTTTCGTAGGCTTCATGACTTTTGTGATTGCAGCCTCTGCCAACGGCACCAACTTTACCGACGGTCTCGACAGCCTTGTTTCTGTACCGATTCTTTCAAGCATGATTTTCGTTGGACTCGTGGCCTACGTGAGCGGCAACTTTATCTTTAGCCAGTACCTGAGTGTTCCGTACCTGCCCGGCTGCGACGAACTATTCCCGCTTGCGATGTCGATTGCAGGCGCACTCCTCGCCTACTTGTGGTTCAACAGCCCTCCAGCCGAAATCTACATGGGCGACGCCGGTTCCGTGGGCTTTGGAGCCGCAATTGGTATTATGTTCATTCTGGTGCAGGCGGGTCTTTTCCTCCCCATCGTTTGCATCATCATCATTGCCGAAGCATGCTCCGTGTTGCTCCAGATTAGCTGGTTCAAGTTCACCAAGAAAACCACCGGCGAAGGCAAGCGCATCTTCCTTTGCGCACCGCTCCACCACCACTACCAAAAGAAGTGGGAAGGCCGTTTCCCGAGCAAGCCGCTCATGAATTCCAAAATCGTGTGGCGCATGCACCTGATTAGCATCTTCGCGCTCATCGTGAGCATGGTGATTTTCTTCGGCATTAGGTAGAATATATGGACATCATCGAAACTTTGAATGCGGCGGGTCAGCAAGAGCTGATTGCCAAGCTTGAATCTTTGAGCGGGGATGCCCGCAAGAATCTGGAACGCGACATCGCCACCCAGGACTGGGAAGAACTCAAGGCTCTTTACACCGAAAAATCGAACGCCTCGCTCGATGACAACGTTTCGGGCGAATTGAAGCCGATGCCGTTCAAGATTGCAACGGACGACTTGCGTTACGACTTCTGGAAAGAAACCGGCGAAATCTTGTTGGGAAAGGGCCAGGTCGCCGCATTTCTGGTCGCTGGCGGTCAAGGTTCCCGCCTCGGTTTCGATGGTCCGAAGGGCATGTTCGATATCGGACTCCCGAGCCACAAGAGTTTGTTCCAGCTGCAGGCAGAACGCTTGCAGAACTTGGCCGCCCAAGTAGGCCATGCGATTCCGTGGTGCATCATGACGAGCCCGCTGAACCACGAAGCGACTGTCAACTTCTTTACCGAGCACAACTTTTTCGGTTACGCCCGAGAAAACATCCGTTTCTTTGATCAAGGTACGATTTGTGCGCTCGACCCGAACGGAAAGGCCGTCGTTGACGAAAACAACCGTCTGGCCCTTGTGCCCGATGGCAACGGCGGGTGCTTTAGGGCACTCGCCCAGAGCGGTACTCTCGCCTGGTTGATTGAAAAAGGAGTTCGCTACGTATTCCTTTACAGCGTCGACAACGCGCTTTGCCGCATTTGCGATCCGGCTTTTGTCGGAGCCCTTGCAAGCGAAGGCCGCAGCATGTCGGCATCCAAGGTGGTGCACAAGGCCGGCCCGAACGAAAAAGTGGGCATTTTCGCCTTGCAGAACAACAAGCCTGGCGTGGTCGAATACAGCGACTTGCCCGAAAACTACCGCGACATGACGAATGCCGACGGAAGCCTGACCTTTGACGGCGGAAACATCGCCATTCACTTGTTCAAAACCGAGGGACTCCGCAAGCTGCAGACGAGCAAGCTCCCGTGGCACACGGCCCGCAAGACCGTTTGCGGTATCGAAAAGTGCTGGAAGTTCGAACAGTTCCTGTTCGATGCATTCCCGCAGCTGGGCACGATGATGCCGTTTGGCGTGGTGCGCGAAGAAGAATTCAGCCCGGTGAAAAATGCCGAAGGAAACGACAGCCCGAAAACCGCCCGCGAAATGATCGGCAGACTCCACCGCGAATGGCTGCGCAAGGCTCATGTCGAAGTGAAGCCAGGCAAGCTTTACGAAGTGTCGCCCACGCTGAGCTACGCCGGCGAAGGACTTAGCCGCCGCGTGTTCGAACGTGAACTCGGAAGAAATATTCTGGAATTTGACGAAGAGTAAGACATACAAGATTCTGCTGAATGTTTTATTGCGAGTGCCGGATGTTTTCTATTCGGCACTTTTTGCAGTCGCCTTCCCCATCTACAAGGCGCTCCACACCAAGCGAGCCTACGGGCGCACGGTAAGGCACCTCGAAAATGCGAAGGCCTATTTAAAAACGACCGTAAGCGCACGCGACATGTTCAAGGGAATCTTCTGGAACGCGCTCGATTCCTACCGCGGACTTGCACGCTTTAAAAGCGTCGAAAGCCGAATCGTCTACGAGAACGAAGAAATCATCCGCGAGGCGGTAAAGCTCGGTCCCGTTGCCGGCATCAGCATTCACCAGGGTGCATTCGAGCTTTTGCACCGCGCCCTTTGCCGCTACAGCGAGCACGTGCACCTGATCACTGATTCTGTCGGCAACGACGCATTCCGCGAGGTACTCAAAGAACTCCGCAGCGACCCGCACCTGACCGAATACCACCCCGAAGAAACCGGCAAGCTGATCCGCGACCTGTTCAAGACAAAGGGAATTCTCGCCATGGTTTTTGACCAAGGAAAGAATACCAAAGGCAACGAAGTCCAACTTTTCGGGCAAGCGAGCACGCTCTACTTGCGCCTCCCGCAAAAAGTGAACCAGATGGGAGCATCCGTCGTCACGTTCCGCACGTGGACCAACACAAGGCGTCAAATCGTTATCCGTTTCGAAAGCGCCTATCCGCCAAAAACCGAGCCCGAAATGTTCGTCAAAGACATTGCAAAGGAAACGGAGACGTGGATATCAGAACACCCTGAACAGTGGAGCTGGAATTACCACGGGAACTTTAGGGTTTAGCCACCCAGCAGCGAATCCTTGATGCGTTGGAAAGTCGATTCTTCTTCGCCACTACGCACCATAACCACAATTTTAGACGTGGCGTAGTGATCCGTGAAGTTGATAATCTGACTGCGTTCTTCGGTCACCGAGAAAGCGGCTAGTCCGAGGTCAGCGCCGCCGGCACGAACAGAATCAATAATATCATCAAAATCCATATCAATGATTTCGAGGTTGCGCCCTAGGTAATTGGCCACATAGCGGGCAATTTCAATATCGATACCCACGATTCCGCGTTTTTTGCAACGGAATTCAAACGGCGGGAATTCAGCATTGGTCGCTACCCTGAGAACAGGGCCGACAGCGGAATCTTGGGAAACATGGTATTTGGTCTGCCCCCCGATATAATTGTCGAAAATGGAATCGTAAACGCCCATGGCGCGCATCTGGATTAAAGCAATATTCACAGAATCCAACAGGCCCATATTTTCTTTTGCAACAATGCCTGCATACGATTCTTCTTTGAAGGTTTCGTTCAAGATTCGCAGCGAGGGATTTTTGCGGGCAAAAACCTTGGCAGGAGCATCGTCTGTAAGCACGGCGTCGATTTTGCCTTCAAGCAGGGCATCTACCGCCTGAGCGAGCGTTTCAAACTTTTCTGCCTGGAGTCGAGTAGAATCCGTACCGTAATCGGCGGCGTATATTTCGGCGGTAGTGCCCTTGATTACCCCGACCTTCTTGTTACTGAGATCGTTAATCGAGAAAACCTCGTTTTTGGGAATATCAGTCTTAGTACAGCCCGTAAAGGCTATAAACGCAAAAAGCGCTGATAAGACCCACAAACGACGCATTGTTACGAAAACCTCAACTTTTTATTACAATATAAGAAAAATGGGTTCGATTTCAATGCAAAAAATTGTAATAATTATGGATTAGACGGCAAAAATGGATTCAAAAACAGCAATTTCAGCAAAAAAATCTATTTTTTACCGCAAAAAGAGAGAATCATGGCGCTAAACGAAGAAGAAGAATTCCAGCTGCAGTGGATAAACAACCACCATATGGAAGACAAGGACGCTCAAATGCAGAAGGTGGCCGAAGCGGCCGCCGTACGCCCGACACGCGCCCCGCGTGGGCGTAAAATGCGCCGCAACCCCAGCGCCTGGGAATTGCCCGTGCCCGAAGACGAAATTGACCTGCACGGCATGACCTCGGACGAGGCTGCAGAAACCGTGGAGCGGCGCATCGATGACCTAATGATCGCTGGCCTCAAGATCCTCAGGGTCATCCACGGCGGCGGGAACCCCAGCTACGGCAACGTGAAGCGCATTATCGACCGCAAGGTGCGTTCCGAATGGAGCAACCGTATCCAGCTGTACAAAGTCGAGCCCGACAACGCCGGATCGAGCATCATGATCCTCGGAAAACCGCGCCCCGCCCCGACAAAAACCACCAGAAAGCCCGCCAAGAAATAAAAATTTGATTTTTTTCATTTTTTTGGACCTTTCCCCTTTAAATTCTTTCCATTTTTTTCTATTATTGGACCACCGAACCGGAATATAGCTCAGCCTGGTAGAGCGCTTGCTTCGGGAGCAAGAGGTCGTGAGTTCGAATCTCGCTATTCCGATAAGACAAAAAGACACCTTCTAGGGTGTCTTTTTTGTCTTATATGGATTTGGCGGGATTGAGAACGAGCGACGAAGTCGTGAGTTCGAAAAGCGAGCGAGGCGAGCGTCGCGACAGACCGCTCGCGGGCTGTCATGACCGAGCCGATGCCGCGGACGCCGAAGGCGTCAATCTCGCCAAGTCCGATTTTGGCGAAGCCAAAACCCGGAGGGCAAAAGTTGAAACGAAGTGAAACTTTTGTCTAATCTCGCGCCCCTACTCCCAACTCATGTTCAGTTTGCGTTTTGTATTTGCACAATCCGTCAAATACGAATCTATCAACACCTGATACGGAATACCGAGTTCAGTAGCCATTTTTTTGAAATAGTCAATTGTTTCAGAATTCAACCTTATTGTTATTTGTTTTTTCAGGAACTTTGCATAAGGATTCTTCTTGGCCTTCATTTTTGAAAAATCATATTCCTTCTTCATAAGCAATCTCCTTTTCTTGCGTTCCAATAATATTGAAATTCCTTTCTAGTCGCTTTTCGGGCACTGATGATGCGATTTATCAACTGTTCGGAAACAATCCCGCTTCGTTCTGTAAATACAACAACCAAAGTCCTCAATTGATTTGACAAACCGACAAGAATTGATCTTTCTTCTTGCGCAGAATGTTCGGCGTCAAAGAAAACTCTTGCATGGTCATCTTCAAAACAAGTTTTAGCCTCCTCAAATGAAATACCATGTTTCTTTTGATTTGATGCATTTTTCTTGTCGTCCCAGACGAATTCTACTTGCATATAGATTTCCTCTGGATAATTATAATATAATTATAAAAATGAAAATAAGCAACACCTTTTTTTGCCATTTATAGCCTTTAAGCGTTTCATCATGGGACATTCCATGAAGAGACAGAGACCGTCTATACTATACACGCTTTTGGGAGGTCACTGAATACCAATTATTCGAAAAATTTATTTCTTTTTACAAAAAGAAAAAAAATTGCAACGAAATCCATATAATCGGTCGCGAATTGCGGCAAGCATAAATTTGATTATTTATATTTGCCCCAAAATGAAAGTTTGGTGGGATTTTTATAACCGGAGGTCTTCTGTGAAGATTTTTGCAAACGCTTTGGCTCTGTCCATTCTCCTAGCCCTGCTTGCAGCATGTGGCGATGAATCCTCTTCTTCTGTTTCGCCGGAACCTCGCCAGTGCGAGGAACAGAGCAATGACTGCGATAATGTAAGTTCTAGCAGTGAAAAAATTTCCAAAAATTCTTCAAGCTCGCAAAAGAGCGCTGATAAGGGCAAGTCTTCTTCCTCGGTAGAAAAGTCGAAGGAATCCAGTTCCTCGGTAAAGCCGTCTTCTTCTTCGGAAGCCAAGTCGAGCAGCAGCGAAGAAGTTAAGCAGTCTTCTTCGAGTGTTGTTGCTTCGAGCAGTAGCGTCACCTCTTCTGAAACTGTAGAATCGAGTAGCAGTTCTTACGATAGGACCGATGCGTTTAAGGGAACGCTTTGGCGTAAAGGTGAGTACAAAACATTTGTTGATACCCGCGACAACCGTGAATACTATTACATACAAATTACCGGCGAAGACACGGCAGGCAAGGCTGCTACCATCAAGGTGATGGCTGAAAACCTGAATGTCGGCGAATTCGTTTGGGGCTCTGAGGATCAAGAAGATGATTCTAAAATAGAACGCTACTGTTACAAAAACGATACTGCTAACTGCAACAAGTACGGTGGCCTATACCAGTGGGCAGAAATGATGCAATTGCCGAGCCGTTGCAACACCGAAAGCTGTGCCGATTTAATCAAGCCAAACCACCAGGGAATATGCCCCAGTGGCTGGCGCCTATTGACTTATAATGACTACTACATTGTGGTGCATGCTGATAACAATGAAGATGGGGTAAAGGGAACCCGTTCTGCGTACGGCTTTGGCGGTAGCAATGATAGTGGCTATAGCCTTATTGGTGCTGGGTATCGTTCTGAAGAGGGTGGGTTTGCAAGATTGGAGGATTATACAATTTGGTTTTATCTTGAGGAACAGAACTCACAAGAGCATCGCTCTTCTTGTAATGGAATGAATCCTAATAAGACGACCATTTCTTCTGGTTATCAGTCTAAGGTGACAGGAGCCTCCGTCCGTTGCGTAATGGTCGAGTAACCACTTTCACTTAACTGTAAAATTTTAATAAAAATCAAAAAAATAGGCCTTTCGTAAGAATGGCCATTGGGAGTTATTATGTCCAAGAAGAAAGCGGCGGCGAATGCCTGGCCGCTAAGCGGACAGTAAAGGCCGAAGGCCGTAATTTGTCCGCGTGCGGAGCAGGCTGAGACGGAGCGTTTTTTTTCGGACATGAAAAGCTGATGCCGATTTCCATCGGCATGACGCGGGCGGGGAAAGGAGATGCCGCATCAAGTGCGGCAAGACAACCGGAAACGAATGCCCTAAGGCGGAAGAAAAAGTGTCGTTGAGCGAACATTAGAGGCCGAAGGCCGAATCCATGTGAGTGAGACGAGCACATTTCTGGAGCCGTGGGCATTTTTGAAGCTGGGGGTTTTAGGGGGCAGAGCCCCTTAGGCGAGGGGGTGCTGGAAGACCCGGCACGGGGCTGCAAGCAGGGGGAGGCGTCCCCCTCCTAAAAATAATCGCAATTTTGCAATCAGTTGATTGCACGCACCAGCCATTTCTTGTTTTATCTTTTGCCAAGAATTAAGGAAATTGCGAAAAATGACAAGACCGCCCACTTTACAACATTTACACCACAGACACTTTACAAACGCAACCAATTGTTGTATATTTAGAGGTATGAGTACCGTGGTAACAAACATACGAATCGACAAAGAGCTCAAGGCTCAGGCAACCGAACTATTCAACGACTTGGGCTTGACGCTTTCCCAGGCGTTTACGGTTTTCCTGAAGCAAGCCATTCTGCACCACGGCCTGCCTTTTGCCGTTACAAGACCTCCGTCCAAAGAACTCCTCGAAGCCATCAAGGAAGGCGAAGAACTCGCCCACGATCCTAATGCAAAAACTTATGCTTCGTTCGACGAATTGCTTGAGGAACTGGACATAAAAAAATGAACTCCAAAGACGGATTCAAGTATAATTTACGGATTACAAACCGCTTCAAAAAGCACCTTAAACAAATTGCCAAAAGAAACATTGAACACGTCAGCAAGATTGAAGGCGTCGTTAACTCCCTGCAAAAAGGAGAAACTCTTGAAGCTCGATTTAAGGACCATGCTTTAGTCGGAAAATGGAACGGCCATAGGGAATGCCACATTCTTCCCGATCTTTTGTTAATCTACAAAATCGAAGAAAACATTCTTATTCTAGAACTTGTAGACACCGGCTCTCACGCCGATTTATTCGGGAAATAATTACCGCACGCACCGTACAGAGAATCCGAAGGTCTTGGGTTTGGACATGTAGCCAAAGGCCATGGATTTGCTGGTGAGATACCACACACGGGCGGAGCCCGGGGCAATGCCCTCGGAGGCGTCGTCGGAGCTCCAGAAGAAGGCGAATTTGGCGGTATTGCCGTAGGTTTCGTCGTCGAAACGGTTGCCAGCAGGCATCGCCGAGAATTTGAGAGTGTCGTTGCCGTTGGTGTCGCCCGACCAGCCGTAATCAGCCTTAATCAAGTAGCCCGCGTTAAAGTCGGCGCCTGCTGCAGTCCAGAGGCTTTCGAAGTCGGCGTGAGTCGGCAAGCGGAACCCGGCGGGGCATGCCTTTTTGGCCGCATCCCAAGTGTAGAGCCTGCCGTAAACCATGCATTGGTCGTCTTCATCTTTGTAGCAGAAACTGCCCTCGGTTTTGTAAT
This sequence comes from Fibrobacter sp. UWB5, assembly GCF_002210295.1. Classification (NCBI taxonomy): domain Bacteria; kingdom Pseudomonadati; phylum Fibrobacterota; class Fibrobacteria; order Fibrobacterales; family Fibrobacteraceae; genus Fibrobacter; species Fibrobacter sp. UWB5. The sequence continues at coordinate 209,842 of NZ_MWQH01000005.1, forward strand.
TCAGGTTGTCGCCCAACCATTCGAGGCCGGCAATTTTCACCGTGCGATACGTCTGCTTGTCGCGCGGGTCCTTGAACTCGTTTTTCTTTTTGGATTTAGGAGCCGCCGAGGCATAGGCTACAAGCAAACTTACAAATAAGGCAAGCCAAAACTTCATGGCCCAAAAATAACTAATTTTCTATTTTCTGAAAAAAACGGAGTCTTATGTCTATATCTAAAACTATCGCCGCATTCCTTTGCGCAGCAGCCTTCTGCTTTGCCGCCAACGATTCGACCGCAAAAGCCCAAGCCCCCGCACAGGCTAGCACCCAGGCTCCCGCAATTTCGCAAGAAGAAATGTTGATTTTCAAGACTCTACTACAAACCCCGCTTTTCAAGGACAACTTTGTTCAATCATGCACCGTGCAATCCATGGAATGGCTGGGCGTGAACCAAGCCGACAAAACCTGCAAATGCGCCTACGACCGCCTTGTTAGAGACGGCAAGTTCATCAACCAGATTATGAGCTCGATCAACGGCGACAACATCGATTTTGAAAAATGGGGATTTGAATTTATCGAGCCCTGCATTCCCCAGAACTACCCCGCCGAAACGGACAACGCCTTCGTGAAAGAATGCCTGAAAGCCGGCGATGTAGACAAAGCGACCTGCGAATGCGTGCTGAAATCAATCAAGAAAGACTACACCGTGCGCGACCTGATGAAAACCGCCTTTGAAGACCAGAAAAAGCTGGAAGTCGACTTGATGCTCAAGGCCGCACAGTGCCTCTCGAAATAACTCAGGGAAAAACACCCTTATAAAAAAACTAACGGCATCCCCCCCAAGGGATGCCGTAGTTGGTGTTTGGGATGTTTGGTTTCGTATCCATAAGATAGATTCGTACAGGGGCAAAAGGTATAGTTGTAGGACATAAAGTGTTGTTGTACTTTACAACACCCCAACGTCTCAAAATGAGCCAAAATGGCGTAAATTTTTGAAAAAAAGGCTTTTTTTTATTAAACAGCCCAAAAGAAACCGTTGTAAAGCACCTGTTTTTAGGCTAAAAATCGTCAAAAAAAGCCATTTTTCCCTATTTCGGGGCTTTGGCACGGCCTTTGCATATATATGGCGGTAAAAAAGAGAGGAAAATATGTCCGATTTTAATAACGATGCAGAAAAGGTGTTGGCCAAGGCGCAGAGCCTGCGTGACCGTTGTTCGCATTCCTACCTGGGTGCGGCCCATTTGGCGGTCGGCCTTGTAGAAGGCCCAGATGCCACCCTGAAGAAACTTTATAAGTCCAAGGGCGCGAAGACCAACGAGCTCCGCGGCAAATTGGAACCGTTCGTGCAGAAGATTCCGCGCATGGAAGGCGTGAACCCCGACGTGGAACCTGATAACGACTTGAACCGTATTTTGCGTGCTTCCGTGCAGGCGGCGCGCCAGGTGAACCGCATGGTGACCCCGGGCGATATGCTCGTGGCCTTGATGAAGTTCTCGGGCGACCGTGGCCTTGCGAAGGTGTTCGAAGATGCGCTCGGTTCCGTGGAAGTCGTGGAAACCTGGCTTTCGGACCCGTTTGCGGGTGCCGCCAATGCCGAGGAACAGTCTCCGCTGAAACTCTATGGCCGTGAACTCGTGGAAATGGCTGCCGACGGAAAGCTTTCGCCGGTGATTGGCCGTGAAGAAGAAATCCGCCGCGTCATCTTGATCTTGAGCCGAAAGACGAAAAACAACCCGTGCCTGGTCGGTGAACCGGGCGTGGGTAAGACCGCCATTGTCGAAGGGCTCGCTGAGCGAATCTATCGCGGCGACGTGCCTGACGCTTTGAAGGGCAAGAAGTTGTTTGCGCTCGATTTGTCTGCCTTGATGGCGGGCGCAAAGTACCGCGGCGATTTCGAAGAACGTTTGAAAGCCGTGCTGGACGCACTGGAAGAAGACGGCAACACCTTGCTGTTCATCGATGAAATCCACACCATCGTGGGTGCAGGCAAGACCGAGGGCTCCATGGACTTGGGCAACATGCTCAAGCCGAAACTGGCCCGTGGTGAACTGCACTGCATCGGTGCGACGACCACGCAGGAATACCGCAAATACATCGAGAAGGATTCCGCATTGGAACGTCGTTTCCAGCCCGTGCAGGTTGACGAGCCGAGCGAAGAGGAATCCATTTCAATTTTGCGTGGCATTAAGGACGGCTTTGATGCGCACCATGGCGTGCGTCTGCACGACAACGCGCTTGTGGCGGCGGTGAAACTTTCGAACCGCTACATCAGTGACCGTTTCTTGCCGGACAAGGCCATTGACCTGATTGACGAGGCGGCAAGCCTTGTGAAGACGCAGATGGACACCGTGCCCGAAGCCTTGGACACCTTGCAGCGTAAGGAACTCCAGATGAAAATCGAGGAGCAGGCCTTGGCGAAGGAAACCGACGACACCAGCGTAAAGCGCCTGAAAGAGTTGCGTGAAGAACTCGCGACGACAGATGCTGCAGTCAAGCTCATGCAGGACCGTTGGCAAGAAAGGCGCGCGAAGAATGCCGAGTTGCAGGGCCTCAAGAAGTCCTTGCAGCAGGCGAAGGACGAGATGGAGCAGGCCGAAGCCCGCTATGACTTGAACCGCGCCGCCGAACTCAAGTACAACAAGATTGTGAACCTCGAAAAGGAAATCGCCGCGAAGACCGAAGAAATCAAGAAGTCCGCAAGCGACGGCGACCTGAGCGAAGAGGTGACCGAAGAGACGATTGCCCTCGTGGTGAGCCGTTGGACCGGAATTCCTGTCACGAAACTTTGTGAAGGCGAGAAGGCCAAGTTGTTGCACTTGGACGAACGCCTGCACGCCCGCGTGATAGGCCAGGACGAAGCCGTCGAGGCGGTTTCGGAAGCGATTCTGCGTAACCGTAGCGGACTTAGCCGCGAAAATGCGCCGATCGGTAGCTTCTTGTTCCTGGGCCCGACGGGTGTGGGCAAGACGGAACTTGCGAAGGCGCTTGCCGTGGAACTGTTCGACGACGAGAATGCGCTGGTGCGTATCGACATGAGCGAATACATGGAAAAGCACAGCGTTTCGCGACTCATTGGCGCGCCTCCGGGATACGTGGGCTACGAAGAAGGCGGCCAGCTGACCGAAGCCGTGCGTACGCATCCGTACTGCGTGATTCTGCTCGACGAAATCGAGAAGGCTCACCCCGACGTGTTCAACACGCTGTTGCAGGTGCTTGACGATGGTCGTCTGACCGATGGCAAGGGCCGTACCGTGAACTTCAAGAACACCTTGATCTTGATGACTTCGAACCTGGGCGCCGCTCATTTCCAGAACCGCGCAGGTGATGCAAAGCCTGTGACCTTGAAGGAAATCGAGCCGGAACTCCGTGGTTTCTTCAGGCCGGAATTCCTGAACCGCTTGGACGAAGTGCTGGTATTCCAGAGTTTAACGAAGCCGCAAATCAAGGACATCGTGAAGCTGAAATTCAAGGGCCTCGCCGAACGCGCTGCCCGTCAGGATTTGCAGCTCACGCTGACCGACAAGGCGCTCGAAGCGATTGCCGACGGTGCTTACCAGCCGGAATTCGGTGCACGTCCGATCCAGCGTTATCTGGAACGGAACGTGGAACGCCCGCTGAGCCATGCAATCCTCGCTGGCGAAGTGAGTGCCGCAAAGCCGGTCACCATCGACTACGATGGAACTACGTTCACCGTGAAGTAATATTCTCCTCCAATCATCCCTCCCTAACAAAAAATGACCTGCATCCTAAACGATGCGGGTCATTTTTTAATGTCTTTTGATTAGCGTTTTATTTGGCAGACATGATTTTCGCGACTTCGTCGTGAATCAAGCCGTTCGAGGCCATGCTCGTGTAGCCTTCGTAAATCGGGGCTACCGGCTTGCCGCTTGCATCGAAGAGTTCCGTGATGCCGTCGATAGTGCTGAACTTGCCGCCCGCCTCCTTGAACAGCAGCGGATACGGGGCAATGTCCCACAACGAAACCACCGGGTCAATCATCAGTTCGGCACGGCCGGCGGCAACTAGGTAGTAACCGTAGCAATCTCCCCAGCCGCGATGCAGTTTGGCTGCGCGACGTACGGCAGCATACTTTTCGCCGTAGCCCGCGGTTTCCATGGTATTCACAGTGCCCGAAAGCACGAGCGAATCAGAAAGTTTAGCAACCTTGGAGCAGCTAATTTCACGGCCGTCTAAGAATGCGCCGCCATCTTTGACCGCCCACACCGCCGTATTCATGGCAGGAATGCGAATAAGGCTAGCAATCGGCGTTCCCTTCTTGTACAAGGCAATGAGCGTACCGAACAGAGGAACGCCATGAATGAAGGCCTTGGTTCCGTCAATCGGGTCAATCACCCACTGGTATTCGGCATCGGGATTTTCAATTCCGAATTCTTCGCCAATCACGCCAAAGCCCGGAGTTTCCTTTTCCCAGAACTTGCGGGCAATTTCTTCGGTGCTTTTGTCAGCGACGGTCACAGGCGTGTTGTCCTTTTTCCATTCCACGCCAACGCTTGCCTGAAAATACTTCATGATATTTTCTTGGGCAAGGTCTGCGGCCTTAAGCGCAATTTTCAAAAGCTCTTGATTTTCAGCAGTCGCTGCCATAACACCTCCGGCGATTAATTCTCCGCCTTCCACTTTTTAACGAGGCTGACCAGGAGTTCGTTTTCTTCGCGCTTGCCGAGAGTCACGCGGATGTGTTCGGGCAGGCCAAAGCTTGTAAGTCCGCGAACGATCATGCCGTTCTGTTCGAGGAACAGCACGAGGTCCTTCGCCTTCGCACCGATGTGGACGCAAATGAAGTTACCCTGAGTCGGCAACACTTTGAAGCCGAGCGATTCAAACTCCGGAGTCAGATACTTGATGCCAGCAGCATTGAGTTCAAGCGTACGCTTGACGTGTTCCTTGTCGGAAAGGGCGGCAATTGCAGCCACTTGAGCGGCCTGGTTCACGTCGAACGGCGGCTTGATTTTCCACAAGGCGCGGATAACTTCAACGTTACCGAATGCGTAACCGATGCGCAGCCCTGCAAGGCCGTAAATCTTACTGAACGTGCGGTTGATAAACAAGTTCTTGTACTTGTCCAACATGTCAATCAGCACAGGATAATCGCTTGCCGTTGCAAATTCAGAATAAGCCTGATCGAGGAATACGAGCACGTTGCTCGGTACCTTATCCAGGAAGTCAATCAGTTCCTGCTTATTGTAGTAAACGCCAGTCGGATTGTTCGGGCTGCAGATAAAGACCACGCGAGTCTTGTCGTTAATAGCCTTCAAAAGTTCCGAAAGCGGAGTCTTCTGGTCACCCACACCGACACCGATAAAATCGGCGCCGTTGGAAAGTGTGGTAAACTTATAGACCGAGAACGTCGGCGTAATGCCGATACAGTTGTCACCCTGACGGATAAAAGCCTTACCCACCATGTCAATGATTTCGTCGGAACCGTTACCAATAACAATCTGGTCGGTGTTCACGCCGTAAAAATCAGCGATGGCATTGATCAGCTTAGGAGCATCACCACGCGGGTACAAATGTAAAATATCCGCAATTTCACGATAGGCTTCAATAGCCTTGGGGGAAGCCCCCAGTGGGTTTTCGTTCGAGGCCAGCTTCACAACCTTGGTCAAACCGTACTTGGCACGGATTTCTTCCATGGATTTGCCGGGAACGTAATCAGAAAGTTTCAAAAGCTCTGGACGCGGATCAATCATGATATCCTCTTTTTTTTGCACCTAAAATTTAGCTAAATTGAGTCCCATGAAAATTTCCCATTTCATTATTTTTGTGTTAATAGGCCTTTGCTTTCAAAACGCCTTCGCTTTGGACCGTATTTGGAACATGCGTTACACTCTCGGCCCCGATGCTAGACCCTCGCCCAAGTTTGGCGCCGGTCTTGGCTTGCGTTCGGATTTCGGAAGCAATGTGCTTTTCCCCGTGAACATTTTGGGTTCACTAAACAAGGAATGGGAATTGGGCGCCAAGGTGGACATGTACACCTACAACAAGATGGACAACATGGAAGCCTCCATTGACATCGGTGGACGATACCGTATGGGCGCCGGCCGATTTGTAGAATTGGACGGCTACTTTGGACTCAACCGCAACAACGGTAGCGCCATGGTGCTCACCTACGGCAAAGAAGTTTACATCGCAAGCAACTTTTCTAACTCCTACGAAGCACGCGCCGGTTTCTTTGACGGCGTTACCGGAGAAGACGGCTACGTCAAATTCGCCCTCGGAACCATTCCGACACTGCACTTTGGCAAAAGCTTCCTTTGCATGATCGAAATTACCTCAAGCGGAAGCGCCGGACATTTCCGCGACGACTTTATGGTCGACATCATCCCGAAGCTGGAACTCGCCCTTGGCAGCACACGCGTGCGCCTGGAATTCGATATCGGCGTTCTGCAGGATGATAACAACGACCAAAAGAGCATCGGTCTGTACGTGCAGACGGCCCTCTAGCTAACGCCACATCGTTTCGACAAACATGGTATCTTGCCGGAAGACGACATTGATCGTCCCGCGTTCAGCCGTATTCAGGTACGGAATCTTAAGAGAATCCAGTCTTTGAATCACCTGTTTGCTCGGATGGCGAAAGCGGTTCTTGCGGCCGCTCGAAATGAGGGCGAGTTTTGGTTTGACACGATTCAAGAATTTTCGGCTACTTGATGTCTTTGAACCATGATGGCCAAGTTTCAGCACATCACTTTCCAAATAAGCATCCGTTTTCATGATTTCTTTTTCGCCTTGCACCGTCAAATCACCGGTCAAAACTGCCGAATGTCCGAGGCCCTTTGCCCGAAACGAAATGCTTTGCGTGTTGGCATCTACGCAACGTTTGGAATCGGGATGAATTACCTTGATTTCAAAGAACTTTTCTTTGTACATTACCCCACGTGAAATATCGCGGATAGGAATGTCTCGCCGGTAAGCCTCCGCTATCACCTGTTGCCAGTTTTCTTTTTCATCGATTCTTGCGCAATCCGTTATCCAGAGTTCCTTGACCGGAAACATCTTGATGATTGACGCCGCTCCGCCAAAATGGTCCTGGTCCGCATGCGTAATGATCAAGGCGTCTAGCTTGGAAACCCCTATATGGTGCAGATAAGGCACGATGATGTCTTTTCCGGAATCTTGCCGCTTGATATCGCCGGCATCAACCAGGATATGGGAGCCCGAAGGAGTCGTAAGCAAAAGGCTATCGCCCTGTCCGATATCGATGGCCGTCAACTTCCAACTCGGTTTGACAATGGCGTAATAGCCTTTGTAGGCAAACGTCATCGCAAAAAGAATCATGCAACACAGCGAAAAGCGCCGGGCAATCCTGTTTTTACCGAAAACGGGCATCAACACAATCAATACTCCGCATAAAAGTAGAATTGACGGATCAAAGGGCCCCACTGTAATAGAGGCTTGCGAAGAATCCGACAGCAAGCGCGTCAAGAGCGAAGCTAGTCTCAAAAAGAAGCGAGCCGCATAACAGAAATATTCCCGCAAAATATCAAACGGAGAAAGCAGCGCAAACAGCCCCGCCTGCATGCCCATCGAAATCGCAGGCACCACCACAATATTGCCAAGCCACGCAAACGGCGAAAGCGTCTTGAAATGGTGAATCAAAAAAGGAGCCGTCGAAAGTGTGGCGCACAGGGTCACATAAGTCGGCTCCACCACAAGCGCCTGCAAGCGGGACCACCACTTATTCTTGCGAAGTTCATCGGGCAACTTTTTGAGCGGACTCCAAGAGCCACCCATCAAGATTCCCATGGTCGCCGCCACCGAAAGCTGAAAACCCGGATTCCAGATGACAGAGGGTTCGGGAATCATAATGAAAAGAAGGGCGACCCCCAGGCTATTCAGAGTATTCGCAGTCCTTTGGAACAATGCGCCGACCTGCGGCACGGCAAACATGAGCACCGCACGCCTTACGGCGGGCGACCCGCCGGTCACAGGAATATACAAGAACAGAAGTACAATCGCCAAAATGCGCACGCCTCGGTGCGGAAGCCCCGTCGCCTTCAAAAAAATCATGAGCATTCCGGCAAGCAATACCACATGAAACCCGCTTATCGCCAAAACATGAACTAGCCCAGAACGCTGAAAATCACTGCGCAAGGCATCGGGAATACCGCTCCGGTCACCCGCCAAGAGCCCCAACAAGAGTCCCGTTTCGGACTGGTCCAGATAATCGCTAAATCGCGACCCAATCCACTTGCGGAATTGATAAAAACTGCGCTCCGGCACCCAGTTTTTACGGTAAGTCGTCCAATGGACAAACTTGCCATACGCCAAGAGCCCTTGTGACTTAAGCCATCCCTGGGTATCAAATGCGCCCGGCACCGTAGGCGGCAAAACCGGATAGTACGAAGCCTCGTAACAAAGCGAATCTCCGGGCATAGGGTACTCGGGCAACGAGCGCTTTTCAGTCAGTCGAACACGATATGGCGAAAGCAGCTCCCCCGCAATCGTTTGAGTCGTGCGAATGACGATCGCCATGCCGCTCTTTTTGGATTGCGTCGTCTCGACAATCCCGCAAGCCTCTGTATAAGCGCCTGCCGCAGGCAAATCATTCTCATCTTGGCGCACCGAGTATTCATGGCAAACAAACGACACCACGACACTGATCAAGACAACCCATTGCAACGACTTTTTGAAGACATGCGTCACAAGGCCTAAAACAGGCCACAAGAAACAAGCGTACAGCGGTTCATCGAGGCCTGCAAAAACAACCGTCATGACAATGGCACACAACAAGGCCGGTTTTCCCATGAGCGGAGTCAACAGGTTATATAAATCAGTCTGAATTTTGTATTTTTTTCTAGATTTCATTGTTATAAAGCCCTTCAGAAGAGTCCCTCTTCTATACACGCTTTTTTGGAGGCACTGGAACGTTTTTTTATGAAAAATTTTTGTAAAAAATTTTGTGTGTTGTACTTTTTAGGCCTGGCGCTATTCTTGGCAGGCTGCGGTGATGATCCTGAAAAAGAATTTATCCTTTACCCGGACAGCGGACTTGCTTTTGGACTGTTCCCCAACGACTACGCCCAAAACGATTCCTCGGCTGCGAACCTGGCTCACGGCATTACGCTGATAGTCCACCCCAATGCCACTTACCAGCTGTCATTCGATGTTGACCCCGATTTTGAAGCCCCGAAGCTCCAGCTTTTTAGAATTTTCCTGAGCAAAAACGGCGAAGACTTGCACGCCCAAGTGGTCCGCACCCTGGATCCCGTTGTCAAGAACGGCCGTTACATATACTCCTTTATTTGCGAAGAACGCGAAAATGCCTTGTGGGCAACGAGCCTGATTCAAGACGAGTCCTACTACCAGGGCCGCGTTTCAAACATCCGGTTCACGGGCGAAGGCGCCTACTCCGACCATTTTTCAATCAACCTGATTCTGGTCGGCAATATCGAAGAAGAACTCGAGGACTTTAGCGTCAAGGAACTGGCTTCAAACTTGTTGGCGGAATACCGCAAGCACTACACCTCCGTAACGATTGACACGCTCTATATCAAGCGAGCCGCCGAACACCCGACTCTCGGGGAAAACTACCCGGCAAACGAGCCCTGGATTGCAGGCCGTTCTTCAGACGACATCATGGTTTCTGAACTGGGTGGCTGGCCCGGTGCTGAAAACGCGTTGGACATCACCCTAGTGCACTTTATTGACCAAGAAGGCATTCTGGGTTATTCAAACCTGTTTAGCGCAAACCTCGGCAAGGGAACCGGAAGTACCGTCGTTTTGGGAACGCACATCAAGACCCCGGCTGGCGAAGAAACGCTTGACATGCAGGGAATCATTGAAACGGCCCTCCACGAAACCGGCCATTTCTTTGGGCTCCGCCATACGACCGCGACTACTGCCGATATCGAAACCATCTTTGAAGGCTACGATTTCGGCGATTATTCGAACCTTGAAGACGGGCTCGAAGACACCCCCTCTTGCAATTCACTTGTGGCGGCAAGCTTTGCCAAAGTTCAAAGGACCGATTTCCGCGTCAACCGCTTGATGCCGCGCATCCGCGTTTTCGCGAACACCCCGTTCAAAGTCGAGAACTGCCCGGATGCAGGCAATTACATGTTCCCGCTCACGGTAGAAAACAAGACTCTCTCGTTTAGCAAACAGCAACTGGCCATTATCCGTCAGAACCTGATGATTTTCCCGCATTGATTTATGAAAGCTTCGCAATTTTCTGAACAAGCCCAATTGATTGCATTTGTCTTGCAGCCCAGTGCCGAATGGCTGCCCGAAGTGATCGATGCCCTCGAAAACACCTGGGGCAAGATTCGCCATAAGGGGAAATTATTTGCTTTCGACAAGACGCCCTATTACACGCCCGAAATGGGAGAAGGCTTGTATCGCGGCGTGGTTTCGTTCGAGAAGACGATTCCGCCCGAAACGATAGCCGCCGAAAAAGAACGAAGCAATGCGCTGGAACTTACGATGGCGCAGGCCACAAACCCTGAAGCGCGCCGCGTGAACATTGATATCGGTTACATGGACTTGGACAAGGTGGTTTTACCAAGTTATAAGCGCGGACCGTTCAAACTTTACGCCGGCAATGGCGTATGGCTCGACATGCTCCTGACTTACGCGAAGGGACAATTCCACCCCACCGCCTGGGCTTTCGAAGACTTTAAGCGCAACCCCTACCAGCATGACTTGCAACTCATTCGCGAACGTTACAAGAAGGCCGGCAGCGGTAAAAACGATTCGTCTAAAGATACGGCGGTAAGACTTTGAAAAATCTGGTCTCGATTGTCATTGGCGTCATCGTCTTGCTCGTCGGAGTTCGCTGGTTCATGCAGCAATCGGCGGCCAAAGAGGCTTTTGACAAGCACGAAGCGCTAATCGCCGAGACCAATGAATGCCTGGAAATGGCAGAATGGAACTGCGCCGAGAAAAACGTGCGCACGCTCCTCAAGGAAGCCCCCGACGACCAGAATTTACAGCTCCATTTGGCAGGAATCCTCTACGAACAGGAACGATACGAAGACTGCATTGCCTACGTTCAGTCGCGAAAATTCCGGCATGAAGACCTGGATTACCTGAAGCAGAAAAGCGAATCCCTGATTCGCGAAATGGACGAACTCAAGATTGAACGGTCCATGCATTTTCGCGTGGAATTTGAAGGTCGCCCTTCCCGCAGTGACGTAATGGAAGCGCTCTCGGTATTAGAGGTTGCCTACGATTCACTCTGCCACCTGTTTGACTTTCATCCCGAAAACAAGATGCACCTGGTGCTTTACGAATCTTCGCAATACCAAGGTGTAGGCCCTCGCCCCGAATGGGTCGGAGCCGTATTCGATGGCAAGCTCCGTATTCCCGTGAACGTGATGGCCTACCGCGAAATTTACCGTCCGATGTTCTTCCATGAACTCACCCACGCCTTTATCCGCGCCATGACCCGTTACCACATACCGCTTTGGGTAAACGAAGGCATCGCCCAGGTGATTGACGCCTCCCGTACGGGAATGGCCAAGCCCGAAGGCAGCGTTCCTAGCATTGAAGCGCTCAAGACGCCCTTCGTAAACGAAAACAACACCGGTACGGCCGTTAAACTCTACTGGTATTCGCAGGCCATGGTCGAACGGCTTTTGGCACGCAACGCAAACCTCGTGCATTTCAGGAAGTTCATTCAGGATATGCGCACCCTCGGCGACGACGAAGCCCTCAAAAAATACTACGGCGTCACCACGCAGCAACTGCTAGATGAAGTAAGGTAGCGGAGGATTCTATGGCGAAGAAAAAACACATCGTGATTCTTGCTACGGGCGGCACAATTGCTGGCGCCGGTGAACCCGGCAAAAATACAGGCTATGTGTCCGGGCAAATTTCGGCCGAAGACCTCGTCAAATCTGTGCCGGAGCTTTCGGAGTACGCCGAAATTACGGCCGAGCAGATTTGCAACGTGAATTCCGACGACATGACGGACAAGCTGTGGATCAAGCTTTCAAACCGCATTGCCGACTTGCAGGCCGATGAATCCGTAGATGGCATCGTCGTCACTCACGGCACCGACACCATGGACGAAACGGCCTACTTCGTAAGCCTTACGGTCAAGTGCGAAAAGGCAGTGATTTTCACGGGTTCCATGAAGCCTGCTACCGCCAAGAATCCCGATGGCCCCGCCAACCTGCTGGGCGCCGTACGTGCGGCAGCCGGCTTCGCTGTCGACGACGATCCTCCGGCGAACCTGGTCTGGGTCTACTTTGCAGGTGAACTTTTCGATGCACGCAATGTGCAAAAATGTAGCGCATCGGCAATTAATGCGATGGGCGTCAGCGCCCCCGGCGAAGGCTCCAACTGGAACGCCCTCAAGGAGCAGAATTTCTTTGACGTGTCCAAGCTCGAAAGCCTGCCGCGCGTGAACGTGGTCTACTTCACCGTAGACGCCAACCCGAAAATTCTGGAATACGCCGCCTGCGTCTCCGACGGTCTCGTGATTGCGGGCGCCGGCTCGGGTGAATTCAGCATGGCATGGGCCCGCGCCCTAGAAAGCATCGACATTCCGGTGGTCATTTCGAGCCGAATCCATCACGGGCTCGTAACTCTAAACGAATCGCTTGCGCCAGGCCGCATTTGTGCTGGCCGCCTGCCGCCTCAAAAGGCCGCCGTACTCCTCAAGCTCGTGCTTACGCAGACAAGCCGCACCGACGACATCAAGCGCGTCTTCGCGCTTTAACCAACCCGTTCCAGCGAACAGTAAGAACCGTAAACAAAAAACCTGCCCTTGTTCAGGACAGGTTCTTTGAAATTTTCTTTTTTGAAAATTACTTGGCTTCAGCAGCGGCAGCCGGAGCAGCGGCAGCATCAGCAGCGTCGTCAGCCTTCTTACCGCTCTTGGCAGTAATGGTGAAGATAACGGTGCGCGGCTTGCAAGCGAGTTCGATACCGTCTTCGAGCTTCAGGTCCTTGGCGTAGAACGTCGTCGGAGCCGGGAATTCGGAGATGTCCATTTCGAGCACGGCCGGAATCTTGGTCGGCACGGCAGCGAGCTGGATGTAGCGGTTCTGCTGAGCAAAGGTACCACCCTGGGTCTTAACACCAACCGGGAGGCCGTTGAGCTTGACGAGAACGCGAACCTTGACCTTGGTCGTATCGTCGATCTTGAGGAAGTCGATGTGTTCGATTTCCTGGGTAATCGGGTTCTTCTGGTAGTTGTAAATTACGGCAGCGTTGCCGGCCTTGCCATCAATTTCCAAGTCGAGAAGCGTGTAACGCTTACCCGGGGCGAGGACCTTGCGAACATCAATTGCGCTAACGCTGATATTCACAGACTCCTGACCCTTACCATAATAGACAGCCGGGATCTGGCCAGCCTTACGAAGGCGGGCGTTGTCGCGGCTCTTGCCTAGCACTCTCGAGGTTGCTGCGAGCTTTGTGAGTTCCATAATTTTACTCCAATTAGTAAATGGTTAAAAAATTCATTGGGGTAGCAGGATTCGAACCTACGAATAACGGAATCAAAATCCGTTGTCTTACCACTTGACGATACCCCAATGGTGGCGCAAATATAGCAAATTTACGCCAAATTCAAAGGGTGAGGGCTAAAAACCCTCAAAAAAGCGGGTTACCACTTGGTACCTGGAGATGGGTTTCAGCTCTTCGGCAGCCTCTTTCGCCTGCTTACGGGTCTCGAAAACGCCAAAAACAGACGCCCCCGACCCCGACATCAGGACGGCCTTCGCCCCGAGACGCTTAAACTCATTCTTCATCTCTTCGACAAGCGGGTGCTTGGGGAACACCGATTCCTCAAAAGCATTGAAGGTATTGGCAAGCGCAAAGTCAATCGACGCAGCCTTGCCCGTGCGCATGCACTTGGACTTGTAAGTCTCCCAGCGGTCCGGGCCGGACTTGGGCACGCCCGCGTAGGCATCCTTGGTCGGTACGGAATCAAGCGGAGTCGCGACCAACAGGTACTGTTCGTCACTCAACTGCAACGGCTTTACAAAAGTCAGCTTTTCGCCAATGCCTTCGGCCATGGCAGTACCGCCACGCACCAGAAACGGCACGTCAGCACCCAGTTTCGCACCGATTTCTTCAAGTTTTTCGAACTTAAATTTGAGCTTCCACAGCTGGTTCAGCAAGCGAAGCGTCGCTGCAGCATCTGCAGAACCTCCGCCAAGGCCTGCGCCCAAAGGCATCACTTTATTGAGGTAAATGTCTGCGCCGAGCGTCGTGCCCGATTCTTGTTGCAAGAGCTTTGCGGCCTTGTAAACCAAGTCCGATTCCAGCGGATAATTCTGCGGTTCGTTGTAGCAAAGCGTAATGCGACCATCCTGACGCGGCTCGGCACTTATGGTATCGCCTGCGTCAATGGTCTGGAACAGCGTGCCCAAGTCATGGTATCCGTCTTCACGCTTGCGGATGACATCTAAGAACAAATTAATCTTAGCAGGAGCGTATTCTTTCATGCCATTAAACTTAGCAAAAATATTCCAATTTGGAATACCTAGGACAAACTTTTCATTACCGTAAAAAAAAAACAATATATATTAAGGGATGATAGTTTCTAACTATTAAACAAGCCCAAAGCTTGTAAAACCAAAAGAAGAGAAAATTATGAAGAAAATCGTTTTCACCATTTTCTTATGCCTTGCTACATTGGCAGTGGAAGCCCAAGTCGACAAAATTCTGGGACCGTGGACCGCCATCGACCCCGATACCGACAAGCCTTACGCCACCGTACTCATCTATAAAAGCAGCAACGGGCTGTATTACGGCAAGCTCACCGAAATTCTGGATTCCGATGACCCCGCCGACCAAAAGCTCATCGGCACCATCATCATCAAGGACATGAAAGAAGATGACGGTATGCTAAAGGGCGGCTCCATTTACGACCCCGAAGAAAACAAGACCTACCACGGAAAGATTTCACTCACCAAGGACGGTCGCCTAGAAATGCGCGGTTCGCTTGACCGCTGGGGACTTTTGGGTGCCACGGAATATTGGAAACGCAGTAAAAAGTAAAAAAAGATGGAATAAGGAGAAAATATGAAGAATCTGTTTATTAAAGTGCTCGGCACTAGCTTATTGTATGCGGCAACCACCTTTGCCCAGTCGGCAAACGAAATCGCCAAGAAAGTTCACGACTTGCCTTCCGGAAAAACATCGTCTGGAACCATTTCGGTTACCCTGATTGACAAAAACGGAAAGACTCGCAATCGCGAAATCGCATCTTACACCATGAAGGACGGAACCACCGACAAGACGGTCCTTGTTTTCAAGACACCCAGGGACGTGGCAGGAATCAGCTACCTCACCTACGACTACCCCGACAAGGCCGATGGTTCCACCGTCGATAGCGACAGCTGGATTTACCTCCCTGCCATGAAAAAGGTGCGCCGCGTTTCGGGTTCCAGCAAGGACGACGATTTCCAGGGAACAGACTTTACTTACGACGACCTGGGCACGCGCAGTCTTTCCAAGGACAACTTCGCCATTCTCGGCGAAGAGAAGGTGAACGGAATTGACTGCTGGATTCTCGAAGCAAAGGCAAAGGATCCCAAAGCAAAAGTAAGCCGTCGCGTGTCCTGGGTGAACAAGAAGACTTACGTGGTCCACAAGGGCGAATACTTCGACAAACAGAATCGTCTGCAAAAGACACTCGTTGCCGACAATATTCAGCAAGTGAACGGCTACTGGACCTCTCTCAAGATGACCATGACCAACGTCCAAACAAACCACAAAACCGTCTACGAAATCAAGAACCTTAAGTACGACGAAAAAGTAAACGAAAGTTACTTTACAGTCAGTGCGTTGGAACGTGAACAGGTCAAGTAAAAATGAGAGTTTCTAGAATCAATCATTTTTTTCGCAAGGTCGGAACCACCCAGATTCGTTACCGTTGGCCCATTCTAGCCATACTGCTCGTTATTACCGTAATCTGTAGTTCCGGTCTTGCCGATTTCGCTCTTTCGCGTGGCGAAGAGGGCTGGTTTGGCGATTCCGACGAAATCACCATCAATACGAAAAAATACGAACAGGTCTTCGGGAACCTGAACGGCGTCGGAGTCCTCCTCGTAAAGCAAGGCGATGGCGATGTCTTTAGCGAAGACATCCTGAATGTCATCGATAAAATCGGGACGCGGTTACAGGACGAAATTCCGTTTGCAAACAGGCTCACCTCGATTATCAATGTCAATATTCCCGTAGGTAACGAAGAAGGTTTTGAAATCGTCAAGCCTTATGAGAACGGGATCCCCTCGGACTCGGCAGAGCTCGCCAAGGCACGTGCCCTCGTGATGCGCGGGAACGAAAAAACGAACGCCCTCATCAACGCACTCGTCAGTGACGACGGACGCGAAACCTGGATTTCCTTGTCGCTCCACCCGTTCGAAGGCAAGGAACTTGAAGAGAAATTCGAAGGCGACGTAGATGAAGTCAATCTGGCTATCGGCTACAAGCTGATGGAAATTATGGAAAGCGACGAATTCCAGAACAAAGACTATAAACTGTATGGCGGAGGAATCCCGTTCGACAGCGCCTGCGAAGACCGTTACGAAATTCCCGAATACGGCATCAGGGTACTATGCAGCGTCGGCGTGATGCTTTTATTCCTGGCACTTTTCTTGCGCAATTTCTTTGGCGTTTTCGTTCCGGCAATCACTACCCTCAGTGCCATCGCCTCGGTATTTGGCGGCATGGCCCTTTTCGGAGTAAAGGCAGATTCTACGCTCGTCACTTTGCCAGTCGTTCTGGGCATGGCATTAGCCGTTGGCTATTCGGTGCATTATATAAACATGTTCAAGTTGCAATTTAGACGCACCGGCATCCGTAAAGAATCTGCCATCAAATGCATCGAAGAATGTGGTTGGCCGGTACTGTTTACAGTGCTTACGACCATGGCTTCGTTTATCAGTTTCCTGTTTGTCGACATGAAACCCCTTGTATGGATGGGTAAAGCCGCAGCTCTTGTGGTGCTCGCGATTTACCTCTATGTAACAATCCTGATTCCAATTCTACTGTCGTTCGGCAAGAACGGCGTGCCCGACACTACTAGCAAAGACGGAGCGACAAAACTGGACAAGGTATTTTCAGCCTGGTCCGATCTCGTCTATAAAAGAAAATGGCACTTTATTGTGGCTGCAGCCCTGATTATTGCAGCATTTATTCCGGGAATGTTCAAGATTACGGCGCAACTGGACTACCTGAGTATTTCGGGCGACAAGGTTCCCTATGTGCAAGAAATCAAGAAAATGCTAAAGACTAAGCTCGGAAACCAGTACAGCTATTCCATCATGATCTCTTTTGACGAAGAAGGCGCATTCAAGAAACCCGAAAACATGAAAGCACTTTTGGAACTCGAAGATTACGTAGGCTCCCTTTCGCTTACCAAGTGGTCGGGTGGAAAACCGCGCGTGACCTCGGCGACAAGCATCTTGAAAGAAATGAATCGCGCCTTGAACGAAGGCAAAGATTCGCTTTACGCCGTTCCCGAAGACGAATACGTACTTGCGCAGCTGATGGAACTTTCATCTATCGAAATGCGCGAAGACTTTAGCGAAACGATGGACGAAGAATTCAGAATTACAGAAGTCAGCGTGGACATGACCCAATTCGCTACCGAAGAAGCGCTCCAAAACATGAACGCTTTAAAGGCTAAACTCGCCGAATTGTTCCCGAACGCCCAATGCACACTGCTTGGCGACATGATCCGCTATTCCGAAATGAGCAATCGCATTGTTTTTGGCGGCCTGAAATCCTTCGGATTTTCGCTCATCATCATCGCCATCATGCTGATGCTTGCATTCTCCAGCTTCAAGCTTGGAATTATCGGCATGATTCCGAACGTGGCCCCTGTCATTTTGGTGGGCGGTGTCATGGGATACTTTGACTTTGCGCTGGACTTTAGCACTGTCACCGTAATGCCCTTGGTGCTGGGTATTGCCGTAGACGACACAATCCACTTGACCACACACTTGAAAGTCCGATACGAAGAATGCGGATCCCTATCGAGGGCGATGGAAGCGACCTTCCGCGAAATCGGGGCTTCGATGTTTTTGACCACGTTGATTCTGTGTGCGATGTTCGCCGTTTACCTGTTTAGCCCCTTGCGTTTCCTGATGGTGCTCGGTCTGCTAATCATTGTCGGCCTTTCAAGCGCCTTGCTCGCCGACTATACGATTACGCCCGCACTTCTGCAAGTGTCAAAACCGTATGGCAAAGAAAAGGAGAAAGCATGAAACGATTTACCGCACTCAGCTTAGCCCTTGCTGTAACCATTTGTGCCCAAGAAACAGTCTTCTTGGGTAGCCTAACCTCGCAGGCCGGGGTAGGACTTCCGAACGCTCACCACAACAAGGGCGACTTTCTACTCGGCCAGACGATCTTTGACGGCACAATCAAATCGTACCTGGACGAAGCAATGGTTTACGTGAACGGCCAAATTGTCCACGACGCCTTAGGCGCTCAATCGACAAACGGCTCATCGGCATTTGTGGCCGATGACGGCACTTTCGCCTTAAAACTACGCGAAGCATACATCGACTGGAAGGGCGAAATGCTTGCGCTCCGTGTCGGTCGCCAAGTTGTTTCGTGGGGCAAGGCAGACGACATACAAATTACAGACGTCTTGAACCCGCGAGACGAAACGAATGTGGTTGCTGCCGACTACAACGAATCCAAGCTAGGTGTAGACGCCGTGCGCCTTTCCTTACTGACAGACAAGACGCAGGTGGACGCCTACTGGATCCCATTCTTTACGCCGAGCATTCTGCCACTTGCCAAGGGAAATCCACTGCATTCACGCATATTCCCGGAGGAAGTGGATGGCATCGGGATCAATTATCCTGAAAAAAACGACGACTTCGAACTCCCCGAAAAAAGGCTTTCGAAGAGCGAACTCGCCCTGCGCGCTAGTACCTACACTTCGGTCGCAGATTTGTCGCTGTACGGATTCTATGGTTGGGATGACCTCCCGTTAATCCGATACAACCCCAATATTATTTTTGGCGATGGCGAAGATATGCCTGCCACCAGCTACACAATCGATGTGACAGGTGAATACAAGCGCATGTATATGATCGGTGCCGACGCAGCGATTCCTGCCGGCGATTTCGTATTCCGTCTTGAAGGCGCCTATTTCCCCAAACGACATTTTCAAACAGATGTCAACAGCCAACTCTTCAAGTATTCGGAAGACTCGCGCCCCGCAAGCAAGAGAAAGAATCAAGTCTTGGGCCTTGCCGGGCTAGACTGGACACCTAGCGGAGGTTGGACGATTACAGCACAATATGTTGCAGACGGCGTAATCGATCACGATAGCGACCTTGAACGAAACGAGTTCGAGCACCAGGCAACCTTGAGTATTGAAAAATCGATCCTGAACGAAACGCTCACCATTATGGCCTCGGGCGCTTTGGATCTATGGGATTTTTCTACGGCAAGCGAACTGGAACTGGACTACAAGCTAACCGACGCGATTACGCTTAGCCTGATTGGAGACCTGTACTTGGAAGGCCCCGACGGCAAGGAGGGACTATACGGCGAATACCGCGATTATAGCAGCGTCACTTTCAAAGGAAAAATGTCATTCTAACGTTCTGGAGGGGAAAGCATGAAAAAAGCATTATTTGCATTCGCTGCCGTACTTTGCTTAGGCAGTCAGCTTTTCGCAGAAGAAGCCCCGAAAAAAGCCACTCAAGCACCTTCGCCTTGGGAGTTTTCAGCGACGACCTCTGCGGCCTACTATCCTGAAGTAGAACACGATCGTGGAAGCACTCATATTACAGGCATCAGCGGTCCATACGACGGCATCGAGGCCGTTGCTGAATTTGACGCGGCCTACACGCTCCCCTTCTTGCGTGGCGACGACGAATTCACCGCCGACAACCATGTGACATTTAGCGCGGGGTTGGAAGTTTCGCCGATAACCATTGCGCCTGTAGCATCCATCACCGTATCGCCCATTGCCTTTTTGGAGCTAGCCATCGGCGGCACGGCAGGAACCGGCTGGAACGCATTCGATTTATTCCAAGGCATGGCTGCATACAATGCAGTAGAGCCTGAATACAAGGACATGACTCCCTTTGCGCACTGGTACTTGTACGGCTGGGGAAGCGCATGTTTCATGTTCGATCTCGCCGCCCTCTGGGAAGGCGACTGGCACCACGTTGTAGCGACAGCCACCTACAAAGCCGGCTACCAGAAATTGACTGGCACCGACAGCGATGTTTGGCTATGGCAGGCCTCCGACGGCATGGCAAGCGGCTGGGTGTACGAACAAGAATACTTTGTAGGCTACCAAATGCCTTTGAAACTTTCGATGATCGGCGTCGGCACCACGCTTTCGGGCCATTATGAGTCCAGCGATTTCGGCGACTATTCATCAAACTACAAGGGCGACTTCATGACCATCGACATTTGGCCCATGGCTGAAATCACGCTCGGCAAGAAAGACAAGCTTTATGTGCTTTTTGATTTCCAGTCGCGCCGCAGTTTCCACGAAAAATACAAAGACGTAGAACACGAGCCGCTAATGACTTACAGCGGTAGAGAGTGGATATTCTACACACTCGGATTCCAGTGGAAGCACTTGTTTTAATTCTTTTCACAATTTTTTTACTAAAATATAATACGGAGCCTAGAATGGAACTTAGAACTGTTTTGAACGATGCTGAAATGACAATTGCTCTTTCTGGCGAGCTGAACACCCTCACCTCGCCCAAACTCGCAGAAGAAATTGCAGCACACATCGAAAAGGTAAACTCGCTAATCATGGATTTCAAAGAATGCGATTATGTATCCTCGGCAGGGATCCGAGTATTACTTTCAACATTCAAGGTCTTAAAAAAGAAACAGGGAAACATGCAACTTCTCAATATCGGCGAAAACTTCAGGGAAGTCCTGGACGCAACCGGACTCGACGCCGTTTTCGGTTTAATTTAAATGACTAACTACGAAATAGAGATGGAACTTGACAAAGCTTCAAAAGCCCTGTCAAAAGAAACGCAATCTATAAATCTATCTTACTGGAATGCCGGTTCCGAATACAAGGCTCAGCTCAAAGATATCCTCAAATACGAATCCGTACAGGATATTTTTGACTATCAATATTATCTTCCTGAATCCATCAAAAAAAACATTGCAACCAAATTAGGCTTTTCAAGCGAAGATTTCTATGAATCCCAAGGTTTTGCCTTTTCGCAAAGCACCCATTCGATTGTAACAATCGCAGTATTCCTTTCACAAAGAAATTTAAAAACAGGAATCATTGCGCCAGCATACTTTACGGCACAGACCTGCCTAGACGATTTAAAAGTCGCCTACCACGTTTTTAACGAATTCATTCCCGACTTCAATCAAAATTTTGACATCAGTCCCCTTATAAATTCGGACTGCGAAGCATTCTGGTTCACCTCTCCCATCAACTCGACAAGCGTTTATTTCAATCAAAATGTCATAAACGGCATTCAAGAACTTCTAGATGCAGGAAAATGGGTTATATTGGACGAGGCCTTATGCGTAAACGGAAAGGAACTTTCAAGAACATTAGGAATACAAGAAAAACTAATGTACATCTATAGCCCGCATAAGGCTCTAGGAATTCAGGGGATTAAATTTTCTGTCATTGTCACACATAAAAAGTTCTCTGACGAAATTGATAGGCTTAAAGATTGTTACGGAGGCTCCCTAAATTATCTAAGTCAACTGGGTGCACGTCATTTCATCTCCCAAAATTACGACGAATGCCTTCGTTTTTACAATCAATTTTGGAGCGACAATTACAAACGAGTTCATCAGATTCTAGCAAATTACTGTTTCGCCCATGTATCACCTGATATTTTCGGTCATTATGCCATGATTTTTCTTGATGGGTGTATAGGAACTGAAAATTTTATTTTCGCCATAAAAAAACTAATCCAGGAAAAGGGATATTTAATTTTCCCGGGCATCATGCATGGTTTTGACATAAGCAAGCACTTCTGTTTTAGAATCAACCTGCTCTTGAACAAGGCGGATTTGGAAAAAGGACTTATTTCAGTTCTTGACTACATGGGCAAATTTATCGAGAATGCATAATGGCTAAAGAAAAATTTATCGCCGTACATGACAAGCTTACCGAACACGCTCAAAAGACGCCCGACGCCATCGCCGTTATCTGCGCAGACAAGGAACTTTCGTACAAGGAACTTGATCAGGAATCAGATTACTTGGCGGCATCGCTTTTCGCCCTGATCCCAGAAATCAGACAAGGGGATTTCATCACTCTTGTATTGGACAGGTCTTTCTCTATTCATATCGCCATCATGGGCGTTTTAAAAACGGGTGCGGCCTTTATCCCACTTACACTCGACACGCCTCCTGAAAGAATTGCATACAGCACCAACGATTCCAAATCGAAAGCCATCATTACAACCGCAAAAATCAAGGCGGAACTTCTAGAAATAGGCAAATGCACTTGCAAGATTTTCACACTAGAAGAACTCCTTGCTAAAGCGAAAAAAGAACATTTAAAAAAACAAGTTGTTCATGTAAACCCCGATGACATGGCAATGTGCATTTACACCTCAGGTTCTACAGGAAATCCCAAAGGGGTCACGCTTAATCACAGGGCCATTTACGAAGAATTCTTTCCAGAACAATGGATTGCCATTGCCCAATATCAAATTCATCGATTGGCCGACATATCCCCATTCACGTTCATCCTTTTTTATACAGGATTCTTTTATTGCATTTATGCAGGCGCTCTATTTTACCTTAACAAAGAAAATGAGCTTAAAGATTTAACAAATTTTTCAGAACAGATTAAGAAGTATCAACTGGATTCCGTAATCGGAATACCTTCATTCATAGAAATTCTACTTTCTGCGGCAGACAAAGAAAATTTTGAAAGCATTATTGGCCTTTACATGGGCGGAGAGC
Source organism: Fibrobacter sp. UWB5 (assembly GCF_002210295.1). Lineage (NCBI taxonomy): Bacteria > Pseudomonadati > Fibrobacterota > Fibrobacteria > Fibrobacterales > Fibrobacteraceae > Fibrobacter > Fibrobacter sp. UWB5. Next base: position 232,695 of record NZ_MWQH01000005.1, read on the forward strand.
CGCTCTCTCCGGAGCATGCCGCAAAAATCTTCAGCAAACTCCCTACCGTAAAAATCATCAATGGGTACGGTACGACAGAAACTTGCTCCATGGCTGTGTGCAAGGTATTGCAAAATACAACAAGTTCCTTCACAAATGGAATTCCATACCAGACAAAAGTCTTCATCGTAGATGAAGAAGGAAACGAACTTGGACCAAACCAAAAGGGAGAACTTTTAATACAGGGCAAGACCCTTTCTTGCGGATACTTGAATCGTCCCGATGATACGGCAAAGAGCTTTATAGAATACAGAGGCGAAAGAACATACAAATCTGGGGATCTTGCCTATAGGACCGATAGCGGAGAAATTGTGATCTGCGGGCGAGCCGACGATATGGTAAAGTTAAACGGACAACGAATCGAACTCCAAGAAATAGAACAATCCATCCTAAAAATTGAAGCCATTAAACAAACTTCTGTTATTTTAAAGACCAACGAAAAAGAGAATTTCCTAGTCGCGTTCATTGTTGCAGACACAGACATATCTACAAAGGCTATCAAGGAAGAACTATCAAGGATTCTTCCACCTTATATGATTCCTTCGGTTTTTGTAACGCTTGACAAGATGCCCTTAAATAAACACGGGAAAATTGACAAGCAAAGCCTAAAAACAATGGATATTTCGTTTAAGCATTTAAACGAGGATTCTTCAGAAATTGGCATCGAAAACATCTTATGTTCAGCGGTCAAAAAAGTTCTTGATCTAAAAAGAGACCCTTCCAAAGAAGATAATTTCTTTGAGCTAGGCGGATCCTCTATATCAGCCGTTGAGCTAATCATCGAGATAGAAAAGCATCATTTAACGCTGACGGTTTCAGATATCTACTACGGAAAGACAATCGATCGAATTGCAAAAAAAATACAATCAAACAAGAACACAGATGACAATGAAAAATATGAAGAACAATGCCGAAAAAAAACATTCGACATAAAGGCAGAGCAAGAATTTTTCCTATCTGAAGAAGAACAAAAATCCGGCAGTAATTACGTTTACAACTTTTCGTACGTTGTCACACTCGGAAATCAATACGATGAAAAAAAACTATGCGAAGCCGTTGACAAGACACTTCAAAAACATCCGATGATGATGTCTGTTTTTTCGAAAGATGAAACGGGAAAATATTCCGTCTCATACCGCCCTGAATTGATAAAAAAAACAGAATTGTGGCACACCTCCGAAAAAGAATTCAACAAGTTTAAAGAAAAGCCGGAGCGTCCATTCAATTTATTCGGAGAACATCTGTATAGAACCAAAGTCATTGTAACAGAGAAAAACAAGTACCTCTTTGTGGAAGTCCATCATTCTCTAGGAGACTATTACTCGTGTTTTATATTCGCCGTACAGACCTTCAACGAATATTACCAAGAAAAATCAGGAGATGACTTTTATTATTCGTACTTACAAGACCTAGAAAACACCAAGAAGTCCACTAAATATGCTGAGGCAAAAAGATATTACGAATCCCTAAAGGGCGATTTCAAATGGTGTTGCGTACTTGAATATGACCATACAAAATCTTTCGGAAAAAGTGCTTATTTGGATTACGATTTAGGAATTACCCTAGATCAAATGAACCAAGCCGAAAAAAGACGTTCTACATCTAGAAATGAACTTTCTATCGCGGCGGCAATACTTGCCCTTTCCGAGATGACAGGAAAAAAGAAAATCTGCTACACCTGGACTTACGACAACCGGAAAGAAGGCAAATACCTAGAAACAATCGGCAGTTTCGAAGAAAATCTACCCATCTTTATCGATCTTGAAAAAACGGATTCTCCCTCAAAAGTTCTTTCCGAGATTTCAGAACAAATCCTAAAGGGCATTTTCTATTCGGAATGCCTAGGGGATATTTTCTACAATGACGAACTGGACACATACACCTTGGAAATCATCTATCAAAAACAAGTCCATGAAAACACCATGCTGAACCTGATTCCGCCGGAAGTTCAAATCGAAGAAGTGGGTTTGAACCGCAATGCGGCAATGCCTTTCGAAATAGAGGTCCGCGAAAATCCTTCGAGCCTATCCCTGTTTATTGAGTATGCGGAAAATCTATACACTCCAAAACAGGCGTTACAGTATGCGGAACTGTTAAAAAAGAATTTGAACCTTTTGATGAGTACCTAATCAAATTACCATTTTTTCAACCTATTATTATATTTAAATGAATGAGCAAGACATTTCTGTCTAAAAAGTTTCTTTCGCTACTGGTTTCGGGAACAGTCTACATGATTGTCGTTCCAATCCTGTTGCTGTCGGATTCCGTGATTGCAGGCCTTGTCTTAGGAGAAACGAGCGTCGCCGGCATCAGCCTTGTAACCCCCGCATATTCCCTAGCCGCCTTTTTTGGCGGAATCCTTTCGATTGGCGTTCCCATCTTGTACAACCGCGCCATGGGAGAATTTGATCAAGCGAAAGCAACCCAGTATTTCAGGGTCGGATTGACCGCTGCTGTTAGCATAGGCGTACTCTTGTTCTTAGCCTTTACGCTGTTGGGCGATACCTATCTCCATTTTTTTGAAGCGACCCCCGCTGTTTTTGAACAGGCCAAGCAGTATTTCTTTTGGTACAAGCTAACCATTCTGATTTTGCCTTTATTCCTACTGATGTGCGAAGCCGTATTTTCAGATGGAGACGACACGATTAGCACAATCGCAGGCATCGTACAGCTAGTTGTCAACATAGCCCTCTCCATCGTCCTAGCAAAATCCATGGGCATCGAAGGAATCGCCCTGGGTTCGTTTATCGGTACCGCACTTGCACTTTTAGTGACTAGTCTCCACTTATTCAAGAAAGGAAACTCGCTAAAAATCGGATTTCACTTTTCAATTGCAAAAATTTTTCACATAGCGAAATACAGTACGATCGATGCGAGTACCTATCTATTTTTCGCCTGCTTTGCCGTGATTGTCGAAAAATACATCACATTCGCATTCGGTTCTGAAATGCTGATTATTGCCTCCGTTATTTTCTTTGCAAAAGAGTTTCAGATTATTTTTGACGGCATCGGAGAGGCCATTACCCCCCTCATCAACATCTATCTAGGCGAAGAATCCTACCGCGGCATTAAAAATTGCTACAAGATTGCGCAGAAAGCGGCTGTTGTCGAAGGAGTCTTAATGACCGCCATCATAGCGGCTGCGGCTCCACTCATCGTAAAAATTTACGGCATCGAGAATCCAGAAATCGCCAAAGATGCCATCAACGGCGCCCGCATTATTGCACTTGGGCTCACCGGAACCAGTCTTCTCTACTTGCTGTCTTCGTATTATCTGCTCATCGACAAGATTTTTCTTGGGGCGCTTCTCTGCGGATTACGCGACGTGATTGTCGCCGCACCCCTCCTATTCATTCTCGGCGAAAAATTTGGAATTTACGGATTCTTTGTCGGGATAGCCCTTTCGACTATTCTCGCCTACATCTTCTCGACGCTATTCATCCGCACCAAATACGGCAAAGAAAACTACCCTCTGCTACTTGCAGATAAAGAAAAACAACTGAACTACCGCTTTTACGAACTTAAGCTGGAACCGGAATTGATTATTGATATTCAAAAGCAGGTAGAACGATACCTTCAGGAAAATGGCATCAGCAAAAAAATCATAGCCAAAGTCAAATTGCTCATTGAAGAGCTTTTTATGCTTATTTACGAGAAAAACGGGAATGCGACTACCTATGCGGAATGTTCCGTCTTTATTCGAGAAGATGGAATACAGATTATCACCAAGGACGATGGAGTTTTATTCGACTTATCAAGCGATGATGTCATCGCGGGTTCCATAACCGAGTTCATGGTTTCGGGCTACATGGAAAAAATGAAAAATAACAAGATGTACCTCACGACCATGAGTTACAACCGTAACACATTCAAGGTAAAATTCGAGGCATAAATATGACCTATGAAGAAATTGCAGATACCCTGTTTGTAGAAATATCCGTTTTCACGACCTTGCTAACCGCATTCATGTTGTACAACAACATCGTACTGTACAAGATGAGTTTCAAGGACAAGCTTTCCATTATGCTTGTGTCGGCAACGGTCTTGTCTGCTTTTGACGGAATCTGGCATTTTGTAGATGGGAATCTTACATACAAGATCCTTAATTATGCCTGTGCCTATATTTTTGCAATTGCAATGATGCTTGGAACATCGATGTTTACGCGATTCTCGTTGAATCAATTTGGACTCAAGATGAGTTCAAAAAAACTGCACTACGCGCTATTTATCGCACCCACCGTTCTTACCGTTATTTTATGCCTAACGACACCTTGGACCGGCCTAGTATATTCCATCAACGAACATGGAGAAATTCAATACGGCATCATCTTTGATTATTGCTTGGTACCGATTGCTTTCATGTACGCAAGTTCACCATTGTTACAGTCCATCTATTACTTAATCCGACGCCGAAAATCAAATGCGGAAAAGAAATTCTACGCTCAATGTATTTTGATAACCTCCTTATTGATTGCAGGAATTGAGTTTATTCAGCTATTCATCTTGGAACTTGATGAAAATTATCTAGAAACCAGTCTTTCATCCGCCATCGCGCTCACCTTCTTTACAACAAACGTGAACACGAATAGATTCGTCAAGAATCGCGAGAAAATAGTGGCCGTCGAAACCGACCTGAACCTCGCCGCAAACATTCAAACAGGTTCTCTTCCTTCCGCAGAGGGCGCTCTTGTCAACCACCCCGACATAATCATCTACGCAACCATGGATACTGCCAAGGAGGTCGGCGGAGATTTTTACGATTTCTTTGAAATCGACGACACGCATATTGCATTTGTCATCGCCGATATTTCGGGCAAAGGTGTTCCCGCGGCCCTCTTCTCGATGACCGTGAAGACGATGATCAAAGACCATGCTTCGATGAAACTGTCCACGGCTCAGATCTCTACCGATGTCAACCGAATCCTGTGTGAAAGCAACCCCGAAGAAATGTTTGCCACAGCATGGATTGGCATTCTAGACACCACGACACGCATCATGAAATTCACAAATGCAGGCCACAACGCCCCCTGTTTTGCAAGAAAGGGCGAAAATTTTGAATTTTTGAAGAACAAACATGGGTTATTCCTTGCAGGCATGGACGATACACAGTACAAGGAATCCGAGATTCAATTACAGGATGGCGACAGCCTTTTAATCTATACCGACGGATTAACCGAAGCGCACAACGGCTCAGGGGAACTTTATGGCGAAGAGAGACTGCTGAAAAAACTCAATTCGGCCGATGTCCGTGGCGGCAAAGCATTCTTGACTCAGATCAAGGAAGATCTGCAAGCTTTTGTGGGAAATGCCGAACAATTCGACGACATTACCATGTTGTCCATTTCTCTCAGGTAGACAAAGCCGCAAATTTACCCGAATTTTCCGGAGCGCTGCATGCTCTGAATTTCTTCGATGCCAAGCAGCATGGCGCGGGGTTTGGAGTTGCCCTTGGCAGGGCCACACACGCCGAGGCTGTAAAGTTGGTCCACAATTTTACCGGCTCGGCTGAATCCCACGCTAAAGTGGCGCTGCACCGCCGAGGTCGAAAGCCCGCGGCATTCGACAGCCCAAACGGCCACATCGTAGAGCAGTTTGTCAAGCTTGCCCAAGTCCTTGCCTCCGCCCTCGCCGTCTTCGTCGCCTTCGCCGTCGCTAACGTCGAACGATTCTACCTGCGGATAGAATACGTTCTGGTCGGAGCAGGCATCGGCAAGTTTTTCCGCTTCTTCATCGCTGAGGAAGGCGCCATGAACACGAACCGGTTCCGGATCGTTCACGGCCTTGTAAAGCATGTCGCCGCGGCCCAGGAGCTTTTCGGCGCCGGCATGGTCCATGACCGTGCGGGCGTCAATCTGCGATGCCACCTTGAAGCTAATACGAGTCGGCAAGTTCGCCTTGATGATACCTGTAATCACCTTCACAGAGGGGCGCTGCGTTGCAAGCACAAGGTGAATGCCCACGGCACGAGCCTTTGCAGCAAGGCGCGCCACGTTCTTTTCGATTTCCTTGCCAGCGACCATCATCAGGTCCGCCATTTCATCGATAATCACCACGATGAACGCCATGCGATGGCTGCGGTCTTCTTCGGGCACTTCGTCGGGCAACTCGCCCGCTTCGAACTTGGCGTTAAAGCCACCAATATTACGCACCTTCGCCGCCGCCAGGACTTCAGTTCTGCGATCCATTTCATAGCACAGCCACTGCAATGCCTGAATCGCAATTTCGGGCTTGGTAATGACAGGCGCCAAGAGGTGCGGGATGTTTTCGTACATCTTGAGTTCCACCGCCTTCGGGTCCACCAGAATCATGCGGAGTTCGTCAGGGGTCTTACTGAAGAGCATCGAAGCCATGAGCGCGTTAATGCAGACAGACTTACCGGAACCCGTCTGACCGGCAATCAGCAAGTGCGGAGCCTTCGCCAAGTCCATGGTGAACGCTTCGCCGGTAATGTCCTTACCGAGAGCCACCAGAATCTTTTCGGGCGACGGCTTGAACTTTTCGCTCTGGAACACGTCAAGGCTGTACACCGTCTGGAATTTGCGGTTCGGAATTTCGATACCGACAGCCGCCTTGCCCGGAATCGGGGCCAGAATGCGAACAGAAGAAACCTTGAGCGGAAGCGCCAAGTCTTCTTGTAAAGCAGAGAATCGGCTCACCTTCATGCCCGGACCCGGTTCCACTTCAAAGCGGGTAATCATGGGGCCTGTTTCGCAACCGATTACGCGACCCTTCACCTTGAAATTTTCAAGCTTTTCTTCGAGCATCTTGCCGATGGCGTTCAATTCTTCTTCGCTGTAATCGGCCGTCTGCGGCTCATGTTCTTCCAGGATATCGTTAATCGCAGGCACCTTGTATTCGTCGTAAACCGTCGTCGGGTCACGTTGCGGAATGGTCGCAGCCTTCATTCCCGAAGTCGAAGTTCCGCCAGAAGCAGCACCAATCGAGGCACCAAACGTTTCTTCCGGCATTTCGGGAACATCGCCCACATCGTCGGCACCGTAAACTTCGGGCACAAACGTATCGTCATCAGAGGCGGGCACATCCATCGTCTGGGCGCCATCGCCACCGAGCAAGTCTTCAGCATTAAACGGAGCCTCATTGCCAACAGTCGGCTCACCCGCCATCATCGTGCGTTCGTCTGCAGGAACCTGCGTCATGCTTCTCTGCGTTGCCCCCTTTGCGGCTGGCATCGTTCCCGTCGGCATCGCGGACTCCTCAGTCCGGGTCGTCATAGCCCCCGTCACGGCACCGTCGCGACGCACATCGCCCTTGACCTGCATACGACCGCGGTGGTCCTTTTCCCAAGCAATCAAATCGCGGGCACGCTTGAGGGCGGCAATCTTGTCCTTGACTTCCACAATTTCAAGAGCATTCATCTTGCCGCCATTCTGGCGCAAGTAATCTTCAAGTCTGCGAATTTCAGGATCTTCGTCCAGATTGTATCCGCCAACCACATTATTCGTAGAATCCGCCTGCGGTTCCATCTCTTTCGCACGGCGAGGCGTCAACGTCTGCAAAACTTCATCCGGAAGGTTCGGCACTTCGTCCGCCGTTCCGTTCAAGCTGAATTCATCGTCCATCCAGCTATTGCGACCACTGAAAGGCGTCACCTTGTTCTTGCGACGAATCTTGAAGCCGTCCGGTTGGATATTCACGGTGTTGTCGTCCATGTACACACCGCGCGGAAGCGCCCCCTGTAAGTCCATGTTCGTCTGTACCTGGGGCATACGGCGGGTATCGACCGGTTCATAGACATCGTCTTCGATCGGTTCCTTTTTCTTGAACACCGACTTGAGCCAGGCAGTCGTCTGCACCACAAACTTGAAATGTCTCGGACGGAGGCCAAACGCAATCACCAGAATCAAGGCGATTCCCACCAGCGAAATGCTCAGCGGCATCAACAAAGATGCCTTGCCAAAAATGGGGACAGCCACGAACTGGTTAAAGAACTGACCGAACGCACCGCCGCCCTGAATCAGCATGTCTTTCGCGACCTTCGTTTCGCCATAGTTTCTAAGCGAGCAAAGGAACGAAATGATCACCGTCAAAAGCGTAAGCCCCACCGCATAGCGGATAAAGCGGGTACGCCTCGAAACAGACACCAGGGCAGCGCCCCACAAAACCAGAGCCGACGACACAAACAGCGAAGCGACCCTGCCAAACACAAATGCCAACGCATCGGGGAACATTTTGCCCAAGTAGGGGCCCAAAACGTTTTCGCGCACGCCGCTATAGGCAGAACAAATACAGCCAACCATCAATATAGTGCCGAACCCGACCAAGGCCCAGCCACCAAGAATGGCTCCAAAACCCTGTTCTGAGGTTTGAAAATCATCTTTTTTAGAAGATTTCGTCGATTTTCCCGCTTTTTTCGATGTTGATTTCTTTTGAGTAGCCAAAAATGCCTCCGCAAGTACACCCTAAATATAGCATTATATTATCTTTTTCTTATGCAAATAAAGTTTTCTAAAAAGATTAAGAAAGTTTTATCAGGCTTCTTGGTTTCAGCCCTTATTGTTTTTTTAATTCTTGTTTTTGGAAGCACGCAAAGCAGTTTTTTGCCAGAAGCCCTTGAAGAGTCCGTCATCGGAAAAACTCAGCGCAATGGCGCCGAAGCACTCGAAAACATTTTTTACGATCTATTTTTCAAAACCTCTACCCATTCCGAAAAAGCGGACGAAGACGACAACAATACCCACCAACGTGTTTCCATTAGCGACAGCCTTGACCAGAACATTTACATTGTCGATATTGACGAAGCTTCCCTGACCAAACTCGGTAACTATAACGAATGGGACCGTTCCATTCACGCCAAGGTGATCCAGAACTTGAGCGAAGGCGGTGCAGCGGCAATTAGCTTCGATATTCTGTTCAAGAGCGCCGATTTCGGTAAGCAAAAGACCGACCAGGCGGCGAGCGTACTCAAGAAAATCGCGCCCGAAGCCGAAGTCGATTCCCTTTACCCCTCGCTACTCGCCAATTACAACTTTGACTCCATGTTGGTGAATTCCGTCAGAGAAAGCGGAAACGCCATTGTCTGCTACATGTTTGACGACCGCAAATCGTACAAGCACCCCTCACAATGGATTCCCCTGAGCACCCTGGAACGTGCCGACGCCATTGGCTACAGCTCTACTCTGGACACGACCCAGGTCGACAAAATTGAAAACGTCGAGCCCAAGGACTTGCTAGACAATATTTTCCCGGAACTGGCGCAGGCCGGTGCCAAATTCGGTTCTGTAAACGCCTACCCGGACAACGATGGCGTGGTCCGCAAGGTTTCAATGCTTTACCGATTCCCGAACCCCACGCTCGATGTCATTCCGCTTTTGGACACCACTAGCGAAGGCGACAAGCAGAAATACGAAGCAATCATCAATGGTGGCGACAAGAACTACGTGTACTCCACCATGTCGCTCATGACGATCTTGCACCTGTTCCACAAAGACCCCAAGGACATCACGGTCAAGATGGGCAAATACATCGATGTAGGCAAGCCCTTCGGCATTTACCGCGACTCGGCTGGCACCTACCACACGACCTACCCGAATTTCAGCTATCACATGTTCTTGCTGCTCCGCGAAACTCTCGCCGAAAAGAAAATCCAATCCAAGGCCAGCGACGGCATTCTTGAAATTTCTCACAAGGTTTTTGCCAGCAAAAACGATAACGGCAAAATCATCTTGGAACTTTCGAACGGCGGAACCAGCAGCATTCTTGACGAAAACGAGTCCAAGCTCTTGATGATGGTAAACACCGACCAGCTAGACGCTCTCGAAGAACAGGAATCCGTAAAACTCAACCGAGACTACATCATCCGCAAGGACGAAGACGAAGACGGTTTCTACCAGATTGTAAGAAAGCCCGCCTCCGCAAGCAAGAACGAAGATAACGAGGATGAGGACGAGGAAGAAGACGATGATGAATCTATCGACTTTACCCGAAGCGCCATCAAGACTTTACACTTCTATAAAGACACCCTCAAGCACATGCCCATTGGCCAGAAGATGATTCTTTCGCTTGACTTGCAAATCCACTACAATAAGGCAACCAAGAAATGGAATTCGAACCAGGCCATTCTTTCGGACGCCGTGATCCGCGACATTCAGGCCGCCAGCGATGACGCCATCAACAATTTGAAACCTGGCGAAGAACTCCGCTTCGGCAAAGTCAAGCGCATTCCTATTGACCAAACGGGCCGATACCAAGTCAAGTACAAAGGTCGTTACAACGAAATCAACAACAGACGATTCCAGCACCTGTCCTATTACGACGTTTACAAGGGACGTGTCGACAACCTGTTCTATCAAGGCAAGATTTTCATTCTCGGTTCGGCTGCGGCTGCCCTATTCGACTTTGTGCCAGGCCCCCACGAAGAAAACTACCCCGCCGTATTGATCCACGCCACCATTATCAAGAATATTCTGGCCGACGACTACCTGGTCACCTTAAGCGAAAAGAAACAAGAAATCATCGTCATCATGCTCGCGCTCCTGTGCCTTATTCTTGGCCTCTACTTTACGAGTTCGATTTCTGTGGCGTTATCCCTTATATTGATGGGCGTTTACACCTTTATTGCTTACAAGTATTTCCAGGGCGGACTCTACATTGGAGCCTCCAAGCAGTTGCTGGCGATGCTGTTGACCAGTATTACGGCATTGGTCGTGCAGTTCTACTTTGAAAACAAAGAAAAGAACTTCATCAACAACGCGTTCAAACAGTACATTTCTCCCGAACTGATCACCGCCATGGTGGAAAACGAAATCATGCCGACTCTGGGTGGTGAAAAATCGTACATCACAGCCTACTTTACCGACATTGCAAGTTTCTCCACCTTCTCCGAAAAGATTGGCGACCCGAGTAAACTCGTTGACCTGTTGAATGAATACCTGACCGCAATGACAGACACCTTGCTCGAAAACAAGGGAACTCTTGACAAGTACGAAGGTGATGCCATTATCGCATTCTTCGGCGCGCCGATGCCTCTCCCGAACCACGCCCAGAGTGCCTGCGAAACCGCTGTCGAAATGCAGCGAAAGCTGATTGCACTGCGCAAGAAATGGATTTCCGAAGACGACAAGTGGCCCACCGTCGTGCACAACATGCACATGCGAATCGGTATCAACTCCGGCGATATCGTGACGGGCAACATGGGTTCTTCGATGCGTAAGAACTACACCATGATGGGTGATGCCGTGAACCTCGCCGCCCGTCTTGAAAGTGCCGCCAAGCAGTACGGCGCCTACATCCAGATTAGCGAAGACACGCAAAAAAATCTGGTCGAAGGCGACTTCATCTACCGTTCCCTTGACACCATCCGCGTGATTGGCAAGAGCCAACCGGTCAAGACATACGAAATTCTGGAAAAGGCCGACTGCAAGAACCAGGATTCTCTCAAGGAACTCGTGGGCATTTGGGAAAAGGCCCGCGCCTGCTACCTGAACATGCAATGGGACGATGCTATCGAGCTGTTCAAGCAGTGCCTTGAGCTGGAGCCCCACCACCCCGACCGCGATCCGGGCAGCAAGACCACGCCTTCGCATGTTTACATCAAGCGCTGCGAAGCCTACAAAATTACCCCGCCCGTTGCAGAAGGCGAGGTTTGGGACGGCGTATTCACCGCTACTGAAAAATAGTTGGCAGAACTTAGTTGTAGAACTTAGAGAAAAATGTCTAAGTTCTAAGATCTAAGTTCTAATTCAATTCGATGTTGTCGATCAGGCGCGTCTTTCCAAAGAAGGCGGCCACCAGAATCACGACTTTGTCTTCGGGGCCCAGGATGCCAGCGAACTTCTGGAGGTTCTTCTGGTTTACGAGTTCAACGAACTGCACAATACCGTGCGCACCCAAAATGGACTTCAACACGACATCGCGAATCTTGCTCACGGCGCGTTCGCCCTTTTCGTAGGTTTCCTTAGCCTGCTTCAGGCCTGCGCTAATGGACAAGGCATTTGCACGTTCTTCGTCGGTCAGGTATTCGTTACGGCTCGAAAGGGCAAGGCCCGATTCTTCGCGGACAATCTTCACACGGTGAATCTGGATGTCGAAATTCAAATCCTTCACCATGCGTTCAATCAGGAACACCTGCTGGTAATCCTTTTCGCCGAAGTAAGCGTGATTACAGCCCGAAATCAGGAACAACTTAGAGACAACCGTAAGGACGCCGCGGAAATGGCCGGGGCGGTAGGCTCCGCAATACATGCCTTCCAAGGTTTCGTCGCGAACCATGGTCAGCGGGTCGCCATCGGGGTACATTTCAGCAACACTCGGAGCAAATACGAAATCGGCACCCAGCGATTCGGCAAGTTTCGCGTCGGCTTCCAGGCGCTTGGGGTACTTATCCAAATCTTCGTTCTTGCCGAACTGGATCGGATTCAGGAACACGCTGACAACAGTTACATCACATTCCTTGACAGATTCCTTGATCAGCGCACCATGCCCGGCGTGCAAAGCACCCATCGTGGGAACAAGCCCGATGGTTTTGCCCTGCTTGGCGAGCGGCTTGATGACTTGACGAAGAGAATCAACAGTAGTTACGATTTGCATTATTTACCTTCTGGTACAAAATAAGTCGTCTGCTTGGGGCATGCGGCAATCGCGTCGAGCACCAGCTGCAGATGATTTTCGTTGTGGACAAAATCGATATTGTCGGTATTGATGATAAGCACCGGAGCGTACGGATAGTTCCAGAAATAATTGTCGAAGCGTTCCAGAAGGCCATTCAGGTAAGAACCTTCGATGGTCTTTTCCATGGCACGGCCGCGGCCGTGAATACGCTTCAAGAGAGTCGGAACCGATGCTTGCAAGTAAACAACCAGATCAGGCCTCGGGATATCATGATTCAAGGCCTTGGCCACCTGATCATACATGGCGTATTCGCTCTCGGTCAGGTTCTGGGCTGCAAAAATTTGGTCTTTGTCGTATGTATAGTCGCTAATTAAAAGATCACGGAACAAGTCGCTTTGGAGCGCCGAATTCTGCAACTGCTTTAAACGGTCGAGCAAAAAGAACAACTGCGTCTGGAAAGCATAAGCTTCTTTGTTCTGGTAGAACTTTTCAAGGAACGGGTTTTCCCTGAAATTTTCTTCGATCAAAGTCGCCTTCCAACGATTGGCGATAATTTCTGCAAGAGAAGTCTTCCCTACACCGATAGCCCCTTCAATGGCCAAAAAATGGACGCCTTTTTCTGTCAGCATATTAGGGTTCCTCCGAGGTAATGACGCGGAACGGGATTTTTTCTTCTTTCTGCAAAAGGTTGGAATAAATTTCCTTCACCTTCATTCCCAGCTGGGGATCTTCCCATTCTGGAGCAATATCGTTCAAGGGCACCAGTACAAACTGGCGGTTCACAATCTGGGGGTGCGGAAGATTCGGCCTGCCCTGGTGGACTTCTTTACCGAAGTACAGCAAGTCCAAATCGATTTCGCGGGAATTCCAATGACCACGGGGTTTGCGACCCAATACAAATTCAGCACCTTTCAAGTAATGCAACAGGCGCGTCGACGTTCCTGAATACCAGAAACTCACGACTTGATTGAAATAGGGACCCTGGCCCGCCGGTCCTACCGGTGGAGTTTCGTAAATGGGACTTTCTAGCCACCCGCCCGCAGAAATCTTGCGGAGCATCTCACGACCTTCATCCAAATGTTTGGAGCGATCGGGGAGGTTCGAGCCCAAGGCGACAAAAACTCTTTCTAAAGAATCCACGGAAATAAATATAGATATTCAAATTGTCATTTTTCCGACGAAAAAAAGCAAACTCAACCGCCACAGGTGGATTCAAAAAATTTTTTCAAAAAAAAGGCGTTTTCTCGTGACAAATTCGTTTTTTTTAGTTATTTTATCGGAGCCCACCATATTTTTTCGATCAAATGATTCGACCAGGGCATTTTTACCTACATCAAACATTATTAACCAACATCATTTTCATTTATTAATTCAATAGGACACCATCGTGGCTCCAACTAAAAAGAATTCTAAAAATGCCTATTTGGCAGATCAAGAACCTACTGGCGCAGAAATTCCCCCTGAATTGAACATGGATTTTTCAAACACCGGAGATAAAGATTCTTCCCCCAAGCGCCGCGGACGCACCAAGAGAGCTAAAGAAGATGCTGTCGATGCAAAGGCCGAAGTTAAAGAAGCCAAAGCCGAAAAAGAAACAAGCGCAAAAGAACATACCGCAAAAGAAAAAGTCGCCGAAGTTAAAGAACAGAAATCTTTTGAAAAGAATGTTACAAACAACGTAGCTGAAGCACCTGTCGTCAACGAACCGGTTGCAGCCGCACCGGCCGCCGAAGCGCCCGTCGCTGAAGCTCCTGCTGCAGAAGCACCTGCTGCTGAAAACCCGGGACAGGCAAACCCGAACGAACAAGGCGAACAGAACGCCAATCAAAACGACAACAACGGTCAGCAGCAAAACCAGCAGAATCGCCGCTTTGACAAGTTTAACAAGAACAACCGTCGTTTCGACAAGAACAATCGCCAGAATCGCAATTTCCAGCCCGAAGAAGAAGATACCACCCCGCTTCCGGAACCGGATTCCGAAGCTTGGAACAAGGCTCGCGAATGCTGGAGCAAGTACCGCAAGATGACCATGAGCGACTTGCAGGAACTTGCCGCTCAAAAAGAAAACGTAGACTTTAGACGTTACCGCAAGCAGTCCTTGGGACTTCTCTTGCAGAGCCTCGAAAACGAAAACAACATCGTTTACGCCGAAGGACTTCTCGAAGTCACCCCGCAAGGTCACGGGTTCCTGCGCAACACGGAATTCAACTACCAGCAGGGCCCGGACGACGTTTACGTCAGCCAGAATTTAATCCGCAAGCTGGGCCTCAAAATTGGCGATACCGTCGCAGGCCTTGCTCGCCCGCCGCGCGATCAGAACGACAAGTACTATGCGCTCCGCCGCGTAGACAAGGTCAACTTCGAAGACCCCGAAAAGATCAAGCGCCGCGTCGCATTCGAATACCTAACCCCGATTCACCCGAACGAAAAGATTCAGCTCGAATGGGACCCCGAAGAACTGAGCACCCGCGTCATGGACTTGTTCTCCCCCATCGGTAAGGGCCAGCGTAGCATCATTCTCGCTCCCCCGCGCACCGGTAAGACAATCCTGTTGCAGAACATGACTCGCGCTATCGCCAAGAACCACCCTGAAATCATCATCATGGTGCTTCTGATTGACGAACGTCCTGAAGAAGTGACCGAAATGCGAGAAATTATCGGCAAGCTGGTAGAAGCGAACCCGAACCTGCGCGCCGAAGTGGTGGCCTCCACCTTCGATGAACCGCCAGATCACCACGCCCGCGTGGCCACCATGGTGCTCGAAAAGGCCAAGCGCCTCGTAGAACAGCAGAAGGACGTGGTTGTCTTGCTTGACTCCATTACCCGCTTTGCCCGCGCCAACAACGTGGTGATTCCGCACTCCGGCAAGATCCTTTCGGGCGGTGTGGACGCCAACGCCATGCAGTTCCCGAAAAAGTTCTTCGGTGCCGCCCGTAAGATTGCCGACAAGCTCGGCGATTTCCAGAAGGATTCCAACGGCCAGATTGTCCAGACAATTACGGGCGAACCGGTCCGCGAAATCATTCAGAAGAACGGCTCTCTCACCATCATCGGTACCGCCTTGATTGAAACCGGCAGCCGCATGGACGAAGTAATCTTCGAAGAATTCAAGGGTACGGGTAACATGGAACTGGTGCTTGACCGCCGTCTAGCTGAAAAGCGTACCTGGCCCGCCATTGACATCTTCAAATCGGGCACCCGCAAAGAAGACCGCCTTCTCAGCCTTTACGAACAGGATATCATCTGGAAATTCCGTCAGGGAGCCCAGAACGATACCGAAAACGGCATTATGGACAAGCTCATTAAGCTCATGAAACAAAACAAGACCAATGCCGAATTACTAGAATTTATGAAAAAAGCAAAGGACAGCCTTCGCTAAACAAAAGGATATTCTATGTCAGAAAAAATCTTTTTCGCAGGAACAGGAAACATGGGTGGTGCAATCCTCCGCGGTCTTTTGAAGGCCGGCACGGACGCCTCCACCATTTTCTTCTTTGACCCCTCCGACAAGGCCGCTGCAGAAGTCTCTGCTCTCGGCTGCGTTCGCGTGGCAAGCTTTGCCGAAGGCCTCGCCAAGGCAGACGTCACCTTCCTTTGCGTGAAGCCGCAGATTTTCAAGCTGGTTGCCGCCGAATGGAAGGCTGCTGCCGCTGCAGAAAAGTCCACCAAGACTTTCGTGAGCATCATGGCCGGCGTTACCCGCAAGGCCCTCATCGAAGTCCTTGGCGAAAAGAACCAGATTCTCCGCGTGATGCCGAACCTGCCGCTGACCGTCGGCAAGGGCTCCGTGGGCCTCGCTACGGACGGCGTTACTGAAGAAACGCTCGCCATCGCCGAAAAGATCTTTGGCAACATCGGCGTGACCTGCCGCGTGGCAGAATCCCTGATGGATGCCGTCACCGGTCTTTCGGGCAGCGCTCCCGCCTACGTCTTCGAATTCATCGAAGGCCTTACCCGCGGCGGCGTGAAAGCGGGCCTTACCCGCGATGTCGCTCTCAAGCTGGCTCTCGGTACCATCGAAGGCAGTGTTGAACTCGTGAAGCAGTCCGGCAAGAGCCCCAGCGACCTCTGCGCCATGGTCTGCTCTCCTGCTGGCACCACCATTGCAGGCATCAACGCCCTCGAAGAAGGCGCCTTCCGCAGCACGCTCATCAAGGCTGTCGTTGCAGGCACCGACCGCAGCAAGGAACTGGGAAAATAGCGGCTTCGCCGCAGTCGGTAGAACTTAGTTGGCAGAACTTAGAGATTTTTTTCTAAGTTCTAACTTCTAAGTTCTAAGTTCTAACAATGGCGACCATCAGTCTATACGCAAAAGAAAATGCAACGTCCTCGTTTATACAGGACGTTCTTTCGTCGGTAGATTATCCGGTTGACACTTTCCGCGAAATCCCGACAGCGGGCGCGATTCCACAAGTCCCGCTTGTCATTTGGGATCTAGATTCTTTTTCGACGCATAACTTGCAAATGCTCAAGGCGCTCCGCGAAAAATCTCCGGACACCTTGATTCTTGTTTACGCCGAAGCCCCCGAGCAATTCGGAGAAATATCCAACAAGCTTTACGACAGCATTCTTTCGGTGGAATCCCTAAAGCTCCACTTGATGTCGCAAATCGCAAAGCTTAAGGATATTCATACCGCGCGCCAGATTTTCAGGGAGCGCATGAGCCACCTGGTAGGTAAAAGCCCGGCCATGCAACAGCTTCGCAAAACCGTAGAACGCGCTATCGTGCATACAGGCCCCGTACTCATTGAAGGCGAAACCGGTGTCGGTAAAGAGCTAATCGCTCGCGCCGTCGGCTGCATGTACGAAAAGTTCATCACGGTCAACTGCAGCGCCATTCCCGAAAACCTGTTCGAAAGCGAACTTTTCGGACACACCCGTGGAGCATTCACGGGTGCTCAAAACGAACGCATCGGTCTTTTTGAGGCAGCCGACGGCGGCGCCATCTTCCTCGACGAAATTGGCGATATGCCCTTGCATGCCCAAGTCAAGCTCCTGCGCGTTTTGCAGAACAAGGAAATCCGCCCGCTCGGTTCCAACACCACCAAGCACATCGATGTTCGCATCATTGCGGCAACGAACAGGAACTTGCAGCAAGAGATTGCCGAAAAACGTTTCCGCGAAGACCTCTATTACCGTCTGAACGTGATTCCCATGCAAATCTCGCCGCTCCGCGACCGCAAAGAAGACATCGAAGACTTGGCGAATTACTTCATCCAGATTTACCAAGGCTCCGGCGAAAAGTTCACGCTTTCAAACGCCGCCCTCCGCAAGCTCCAAGAATACGACTGGCCGGGCAACATCCGCGAACTGGAGAACGTCATCCAGCGTGCGCTCTGCTTTACAAGCGCAGGCGCCCTGCAGCCCGAAGACCTTCACATCGATACCGTAAGCCCGGTTTCCTCTACAAGCGCCACCAAGCCGAATTCAACCAACCCGCATGCAAGCGACGTTTCCGAGAATCCTGCAGAAACCATCTCCGCATACGAAAACTTCAGGCAAATGCAGCTGGCGCAGGAGCGCGATTTCTTGATCAAGAAAATCCGAGAATGCAATGGTTCCGTCCGCGAAGCCGCACAAAAACTCGGGCTGTTCCGCACCGCCCTCTACAATCGCCTGAACCATTTAGGTGTAAACGTTAAAGATTTATAATCAAGCTTCGGTCCAGTCTAGCAGACCTTTAGCCCTTGCATCGCTCGCCCGCTCACAACGGGCGATTCCTTTTTCGATGACCATGATCCGGTCACAGTACTTTTCGGCATATTCCACAGAATGGGTCGACACCAGAATTCCCATGCCACGTTCTTTCGCCAGTTTTTGCAAAAGCGTAAACAGCTTGCGGCTGCGGGGAATATCCATAAAGGCATTCGGTTCATCGAGCAGCAGCACGTTTACCTGCTGGGCCACCGCCTGCGCCAAATATACGCGGCTCCGTTCGCCATCACTCAATTCCGTGAGCCAGCGGTCTTTGAATTTTTCAACCTCCAGCAAGGCGAGGGATTCGTTGACAAAGCGTTCATCTTCTTGACTGCGCCCGTCGAAAAGGCCTGCGTAAGGCATGCGGCCAAGACCCACGAATTCGCGCACCGTCATGCGGTCGCAAACGATACCGCCCATGCGCACCAGCGTTATGAACTTGGCGCGTTCGCGGGCCGTCCACTGCGATTTTCCCTGCAGTAAAACCGTGCCCGACACCGGCTGCAAAAGTCCGCATAAAGTCTTGAGGAAGGTACTTTTGCCCGAGCCGTTTTCGCCCAGCAAGGCAATCACCTCGCCCGCCTTCAGTTCAAAATTCACCGGAGTCACAAGCCCGACTGCATCGAAACGCTTGTCTTGCCTGTAGCCGATTACCAGGTTTTCACACTGGAGAAGCACCGTATTCATAGATTCATTCATCGGCGAAGTCCTCCACCGCGAACAATCACCCAGAGCACCACGGGAACGCCCACCAGGCTAAGCACCGCATTCAACGGGAATTTCGAAAACTGCGAAGCCGCCAAGCAAAGCACGACGCCGCACAAAGCCGATGCCGGCATCAAAACACGATGGTTGCTCGTTTTGAACAACATAAACGAAAGGTGCGGAACCGCAATTCCGACAAACGCAACCGGGCCGCAGAACGCTGTCGATGCCGCCGCCAAAAGCGAAGCCCCCAACAGCACCATCACGCGACCCTGGCGCACGTTCACGCCCAAGCCCTTTGCAAAATCGTCGCCCATTCTGGCGGCATTCAAATAACGAATCGACAGCGTCACAAGCACAAGGCCGACAACCGTACACAGCGCAAAAATCCAGATGCCATCGAAGGTCAGGCGGCCAAAGCTACCCATGCCCCAGGACACATACACACGCAAAGATTCCGCGTCGCTCCCCATAATCAAAAGGCTCACCAGGGCGTCAATAAAGTAGCCCATCAGGAGGCCCACAATCAAAAGGATTGTAGAATTTTCAAACCTCGAAGCCACAAACATCACAATCGCGGTCACCACCAGCGCACCGATGGCCGCCCCCGACAAGACTCCGAAATGACCGAAGGTGAATCCGGCCAACAGCGAAAGCGCAACGCCAAGGCTTGCTCCACTGCTGATGCCAAGCACAAACGGGCCCGCCAGTGGGTTCCTAAACAGGGTCTGCAACGAAAGACCCGCCACCGCCAGAGAAATTCCAGAGAGAACCGCCGCCACTAGTCGGGGCACCCGAATCTGCCAAAAAATGCGGGCTTCTACGGAATCGTAATGAGCGCCCTTAAAAGAAAGGTCAGACCACGACAGTCCGACCGCTCCAGAAAATAGAGTCAAATAAGAAAGGATGGCAATCAGGGCGATGAGCAGCGCAAATCCAACAAGGATTCTTTGATCGATGCTGCGCATCGCAAGCCCCCAAGAAGACCTTACTTTTTCTTCTTGTTCTGGGGCTGTGCCGCAGCCTGCTTCAATTCCGCAGTCTGCTTCGGATCGCGGATATAGAGTTCAGGCGGGATATTGTCGAATCCCTGCAGGGCATTGAGCCAGTTATCGTTCAGGTCGCGGAATTCCAACTTGTTCAAGTTATAACGCAGAGAGTCATTCACGATATCGAACGTGATGTAGTCCCAACGAACCACCTGACGATCCTTAAAGACTTCGCGGCTCACGAGAGACTGGTCGGAATCGAAACGGTAGCGGGCCTTGAACGTGTATTCACCCGTCATCTGGTAGCGACCGGAATCGGAGTAAGTGCGAGTAATACCGATTAGCGTATCGTTTGCGCCGAAGCGGAGTTCAGCATCGCGGAAAGCATGACCGTGAGCGATGATCGGAGTGCGCCAGACGCCCACCACCTGGTCTTTCATGCGCTTCTGGAGCACAGTGTCAATGCGCCAGTGGTCGAAGTTGCTCTTGTCGTAGCGAGCGCGCTGCACGTACTTACCCGTCTGGACCAACTTGCGGACGCTGTCGGCCTGAACTTTCGCAAGGCTATCTGCGTTACGAGGACCGACCGCCGGTGCCACATGGTTCATCGAATCAAGCTTAGCCTGAATCATTTCGTCGAGCGTTGCCGTAGCTCCACGCGGTGTGGCCACCACCTGGGATTCTACTTTAACGAGGTTTGCAGGTTGAGTTGCGGCAGGAGCCGTCTGTGCCAAAGGCATTCCTACGAAAGCCAAAGACAATAAAGAAATAATAATATGCTTATACATAGATACACTCATCATCGTAAATGTAGTTAAAGCGATATAAAAAAGGTAAGGATAACATACAAAAAAAGGCTATCTTTGGACTATGTTTGAAAAAACACTCGACTATTCCCAAGTTCCTTCCCCCTGTTTTGTTCTTGATGAGGCCAGACTGCGCCGTAATATGGAAATTCTGGACGATATCCAGAAGCGGGGAAACGTAAAAATCATTTGCGCCTTAAAAGGTTACAGTTTTTGGCGCTCTTTCCCCCTCATCGGCCAGTACCTAGCCGGTGCCACCGCCTCCAGTCTGAACGAAGCAAGACTCGCCAAGGAGGAAATGGGTAAAGAAGTCCACGTGTTCGCCCCCGTCTATGACGACGACGAAATCGACCAGATTCTCGCCTGCGCAGGCCACATTACCTTCAACAGCTTTAGCCAGTGGCAGCGTTTTAAAGGCAAGACTCTCGCCGCAGGTGTGAGCGCAGGAATTCGCGTAAATCCGCAATTTTCGACCGTCGAGACCGACCTGTACAACCCGTGCGGCAAGTTTTCGAGACTCGGCGTCACCGAAGCGGAGTTCAAACCGGAACTCTTGGACGGCATCGAAGGGCTCCATTTCCACGCTCTCTGCGAACAGGACGCCGACGCCCTGGAAGGCGTGCTGAAGGCCTTCGAGCAACATTTCGGCAAGTACCTGCCGCAAATGAAATGGGTGAATTTTGGCGGCGGCCACCACATTACCCGCAAGGATTACCACCGCGAAGAGCTCGTGCGCATTTTGAACGACTTCCACAGCCGCTATCCGCACCTCTCCGTTATCATGGAACCGGGTGAAGCCGTCGGGTGGCAGACGGGCGAACTGGTCGCCTCAGTCGGAGACATTGTCCACAACGAAATGGACATTGTCGTACTGAACGTATCGATCAGCGCACACATGCCGGACTGCCTCGAAATGCCGTACCGCCCCACCGTGACGGGTGCAGGCATGCCGGGAGAAAAGAGATTTACATACAAACTAGCAGGAAATTCCTGCCTCGCCGGCGACCAGCTCGGGGACTTTTCCTTTGTCGAACCGCTCAAGGTGGGCGACAAGATCATCTTTGAAGACATGATCCATTATACAATGGTCAAGACCACGTTCTTCAACGGGGTGCGTCACCCGAGTATCGGCAAGTTCGACGAACAGGGCAAATTCCATTTGCTCCACAAGTTTACTTACGAGCAGTTCAAGGAGAAGCTGTAATGCTTTTCCACAGCGAAGAAGAAACTTACAACTGGGCGGTTGAATTCGGACGCAGCCTGAAGCCGGGCGACAAGGTGGCTCTTTACGGCAACCTGGGCGCCGGCAAGACGGTCATCAGTCGCGGGGTCTGCAAAGGTCTCGGTTTCACGGGATCCGTCTGCTCCCCCACCTACACCATTCTGCACGAATACCCTAACAACCCGCCGATTTTCCACTTCGACCTTTACCGCCTGGACGGCGGCGCCGACTTGAACGAAGTCGGCCTCGACCCCGATTATCTGGAAAAAGGAATCAGCTTGATCGAATGGCCAGAACGCCTCGAAGACAACGACCCCGGTCTCACGCACAAGATTGAAATAAAAATCCTCTCGGAAACCGAGAGGGAAATCGAAGTCACAAACCTTTAAAAAAGAAAACCCGCCTGAACGGCGGGTTTTTCATTGTTTCTGCAAAAGGAGCTTACTTCTTGGCAGCGGCGGTATCGGCAACCGGTTCTGCAGCAGCTGCAGCGGCAACCTTGGCAGCTTCCTTTGCGGCCTGGACTTCGGCAATCTTCACGATTTCGTCCCATTCGCTCTTGTCGCCGGTGTAAAGGAGCATGGCGCCCTTGTATTCCGTCACGATCTTTGCGGCAGCGGCGGTATCGCCCTTGTCCAAAGCGTCATTGGCGCTAGTGAGCAAGTCTTTCTGGACATTGCGCATGTCCTCGATTTCTCCCAGACGGTTCTGACGGAGCACCTCCAAGGTATCGCTCACGAAAGCGAGATCCCAGGTAGCCTCGTAGCAGGATTCCACTTCGGCGAACTTGGAAGCGTCTTCGGCTGCGGCAGCGTACAAGGCGTCGCACTTGGCAAACGTTTCGGCGCAGTTGCGCTTCACGTACTGATAATAATGATAGCCGCCCACAATCAGGCCGATAATGACCAAAAGGAATACACCGTCTTGCCAGCCCATGATTGGGCCCGACGGGAGTCTCGGCTTTCCGTTGACGGTATCGCCCGCTTCCAGGCGTTCTTCGGCTTCGTCAAAGGGGCTTTTTCCATTCAAGAAACTGAACATGTTCTACCTACTTTTTTATACCTATTTTTTGGTGAGGGCCGCAAAGACCCGTGCATATAAATAAATCTGCTTGACCAAGCTTGCAAAACCATTCGAGCGCGTCGGCGAAAGTCCCACATTCAGGCCAATATCCTGAAAGAACTTCGGGTCCACTGCGAGAATGTCTGCAGGAGCCATGTCGTTATAAATCTTGAGCGCCAAGGCACCGAGCCCGCGGCTAATCAGCGGATTCGTGGTACCGCCTTCCACATCCATTTCAAAGTGAATCTTTGCGCCATCAAAACTCGGAACCAGGTACATGGTCGATGCACAACCCTGAATAATGAACTTTTCCGCCTTCAAGGCAGTGTCCATACCCTTGTGGGCGCGAGCCAAATCCAAGAGGAATTTCCACTTGTCATCGGGGTCGCTAAAGCTTGCAAACTTTTCGCGAACTTCGCTCAAACGCGCATCCATTAATTCGCTCATAAACCTACCGCAAGAAGGAACGCATCTTCCAAATCAAGGAAGGTGCAGCCCACAAAACATTAAAGAAAATACGGAACAGAGTCTGCTTTTCGCGTGGGAGCTTCGAAAGCTTGAAAGCCGCGCGGTCAAACTGCTTGTCGCTGATTTTATTGAAACCGACCTTGGCGCGAGCCACCTGCAGGTGTTTTTTGCCGAGGGCAGCCATCCAGCGGTCAAGAACCTTGGATTCAACGGCACTACGGTTTTCGTTCGGTTCGCCGAGCCATTCCTTGACCGATTCCGCGACAATCTTGCCGCACAAAAGCGATTCGACAATGCCCGAACGGCTAATGGGGTTCACGCAGCTAGCCGCATCGCCCGCCTTAAAGAGGCCGCACTTGGCCATGGGCTTTGTAGACTGGCCACAAGCGATCATGCCGCCATACACGGCCTTGACCTTTGCCTTCGGGTAATCGCGGGCAATAAAATCCAACAGTTTCTGACGCAGGGGGACCTTGTGATCCACATCCTTGCCGAGCACAAAGCCGATATTCACCTCGACGCCGTCGCGCGGGAAAATCCAGCCGTAGCCCGATTCAAATTCGGAACCGAAAAAGAGCTCGATATGTTCCTTGCTGTGTTCAATGCCTTCGGCCACCGCAAAAATGGCGGGTTCCAAATCGGTATCGCCCGATTCAATGCCCTTAAGGCAATCAATATTGCGAGTCAGCCTGCAGCTCGGGCCAGTCGCATCGACAACGGCCTCGGCAAACAAGGTTTCGATTTCGCCGCCGACCGACACCGTAATATTCCAGCCTTCTTCGGTCTTTTCAAGTTTCTTGATAACCGTGTCGTAGTGGCATTCCACGCCTGCAGACACGCAACCATCCGAAATGGAATGGTGGAACCGGGCGCGGTCCAGAATCAAGCCGCAGTCCTTGCTATAAAATTCAGCACGGTAACGCTTGGGCGAGGTAAAATAAATTCCAGAAAGAGTCCCGCGGACAAAGGAATCATCGACCGGCCAAAGGGAATTCAAGCGATCCTTGGATACCGCTTCGGCACAGAAAATAGGTTCTTTCCAGGGCTCTTTTTTGTCCAAAAGCAAAATCCGTCTGGTACCGGAGGTCAAGCGACCAAGGGTACAGGCAGCCATGAGACCGGCAGGACCGGCCCCGCAAACCACCACATCGTATCGATTTGAGGTAAAATTTGCCATTTCGGGGAACAAATTAGCATTTATTTATAAAGTTTTTTTCTTTTTTATTGTTAATTGGCAATTTTTTTAGTTATTTTAGAGCTATCCGTTATTTGGTTTATCCTTAAAAGGGAATGTATATGAATATGAAGAGTGTATCGAAGTTCGGCCTGTGCCTGTTGAGCGCACTTGCCCTCAACGTTTATGCCCAAGACAACTGGGCTGGTAAGGACCTGAACGTTTCTTTCAGTAACAAGCGTATTGACGGTTTCAACTTCAAGAATGCGAAAGCCGTCGCCCATACTACCGACTTCCGTCGTGCTACCGGTGAAGGTCCGACCTTCCAGGGCGCAAAGCTCAACGAAGTGTCTTTCCAGAACGCCGTGATTAGCGGAGCAAACTTCGAAGGTGCCGACCTTACCAAGGCAACCATTAGTGGTGCCGACATCCGTAGCTCTTCGTTCGATGGCGCCAACATGGAAGAAGCCAACCTCTACCGTGCAACGCTTCTCGACAGTAACTTCCCGAAAGTGAATTTCAAGAACGCACGTCTCGACGCTATGAAGGTGTCCGACAACGCTGACTTCAGCAAGTCCGACCT
Organism: Fibrobacter sp. UWB5; assembly: GCF_002210295.1. NCBI lineage: Bacteria > Pseudomonadati > Fibrobacterota > Fibrobacteria > Fibrobacterales > Fibrobacteraceae > Fibrobacter > Fibrobacter sp. UWB5. The sequence continues at coordinate 258,007 of NZ_MWQH01000005.1, forward strand.
CACCCAGGCGTCCGTCATGGATGTGGACCTTACCGCTGCAGACTTCAGCAAGGCCAACCTGACCCGTGCAAACTTCTCCCGTTCCTTGATGGCTAACAGCGACCTCCGCAAGGCCACCATCGTGAAGACCGACTTTACCGCTTGTAACCTGATTGCCGCCAACTTCAAGGGCGTCGACCTCGTCGACGTGAACTTTGCCAAGGCTGGTCTTTCCCAGGCCAACTTCAGCGGTGCAGAATTCAAGAACGTGAACCTGCAGGACGCTGACCTTTCCTTGACGACCTTCAATGACGTCGACCTTTCCAAGACTCAGCTCCAGAAGGCCAAGTTCGCCCAGTCCACCGTGAAGAACATGAAGTTCGACGGTCAGGACCTGACCGGCGTGATCTTCGACAAGGGCTCCGTCTCCAAGAGCTCGTTCGCAAAGACCAAGCTTTCCAAGGCATCCTTCTACGATACCGAAGTGAGCAAGAACGCTTTCCAGAACGCAGAACTTCTGAAGGCTGTGTTCGACGGTGCCTACGTTCGTAAGAACATCTTCGACAAGGCTGACCTCACCAAGGCCAACTTCGCCAACTCCACCATCGAACGTTCCGACTTCATTCTCGCCCAGCTCAACGGTGTAAGCTTTGCCGGTGCTAAGCTCATCAAGGTGAACTTCACCAACGCCAACATGCAGGGCATCAAGATTGACGCCGACACCAAGATGGAAGACGTAGACTTCTCCGGTGCAAACCTCGAAGGCGCCAAGATCGAAAAGTTCACCGCCAAGAAGGTAATCTACGACAACAAGACCCAGTTCCCGTCCGGCTTTGACCCGCGTCAGTACGGCTTCACCAAGCGTGGTGAAAAGGCCGCCGACATCAAGGTCGAAGGCAGTGGTTCTTCTCCGAAGAAGAAGAGAAAGAAAAAAGCCGCTGACGACGAAGACTAGTCTAGAACCTTAACGGATTTAAGAAGCCTCGGTGAAAACCGAGGCTTCTTTTAGTGGGTTGGTTACTTGCGGTCCATCAGCCAGTTCACGGCTTCGGAGAGGGTGTGGACCTGAACAATCTTCATGCCGGAGGTGTTTTCGGGCAGGCGACCGCCCGCAGGCACTACGGCCTCGGTGATTCCCAGGCGGCGGGCTTCCTTGAGCCGCTGTTCCAGCAGGCTCACGGAGCGGACCTCGCCGGACAGTCCCAATTCACCGATGACAATGCACTGGCGGCCTAGCGGAATCGCGAGGTGGTTGCTGGCAATAGCAAGAGCCAGGGCGAGGTCCGATGAAGTGTCGGAGACCTTCAGCCCGCCGGCAATGGAAGCAAAAACGTCTGAGGCTCCGACCACTACCCCGCCGAATTTTTCGAGCAAGGCAAGGATAATCGTAAGCCTCTTCGGGTCGATTCCTGCCGCCACGCGCTGGGGAACGGCAAACGTGGTCGAACTCACGAGTGCCTGCGTTTCAAAAAGCATGGCGCGCGTGCCTTCAAGCGTACAGCAGACCACACTCCCGGGCGTCGGCGGAACGTTTTCTTGCAAGAACACCCGGCTCGGGTTTTCCACCGGAGAAAGCCCGTGCCCGGTCATCTCGAACACGCCGATTTCATCGGTCGCGCCAAAGCGGTTCTTGATGGTGCGGAGAATGCGGTACTGATGATTGCGGTCACCTTCAAAATACACGACGGTGTCGACCATGTGTTCCAAAATGCGCGGGCCCGCGATCTGGCCATCCTTGGTCACATGCCCGATCAGAATCGTGATGCAGCCCGTATTCTTGGCAAAGACCATCAGGTCGAGCGTACATTCGCGCAGCTGCGTGGCGCAGCCCGGAGTGCCCGACAAGTCACTCTTGTAGACCGTCTGGATAGAATCAATTACGAGCACTTGCGGCTTGAGTTCCTGCGCCTGCTGCAAGATTTTTTCGAGGCTAGTTTCGCAGAGTAAAAGCATGTCGGAGCCCGCGACATTCAAGCGTTCACTGCGGAGCTTGACCTGAACCGCGCTCTCTTCGCCGCTTACATAAAGCGTCTTGACGCCGGCGGCTGTCATGGTGGCGAGTGTCGATAACACAAGCGTGGACTTACCGATGCCCGGATCGCCACCAATGAGCACCAGGGAACCTGGTGCAAGCCCGCCCCCCAGCACGCGGTCAAATTCGGCATTGGCGGAGCTCAGCCGCCGCGTATCCTCGGTCGCGACATCCTTGAGCGGAACCACCTTGTGCACCGGGCCACCCAAGCCGCGAGAGGCTCGACCGCCCTCGAGAATATTTTCGACCACGTGTTCCTTGAGGCTGCTCCATGCACCGCAGAACGGGCACTTGCCCGCCCACTTAGGCGTGGTGTTGCCGCATTCGGTGCAAAGGAACTCAATTTCTTTTTTCGCTTTCGACTTATTTAGTGCTACCATGTGCACTAATATAACAAAATGCGTCTGACACAAATTGTCAAACGCACGCAAATGCACAAAAAAGCACTAAAGTAATTACGGTATTTTCGTCAAAGGAAAGTCAAACTGGATAGAGCGCGGGGTCGCAAATTTTTCGAAAGCGATTTCGTAACAGAAGTTCTTTTCGTCTACCGCCTTCACGATTCCCATGCCAAAGATTTTATGCACCACGCGGTCGCCCTCGTCAAACTCGGCTGAAGGAGCCTTCTTTACAAGTCCAAGGCTTTCGTCGCTCAAAAATTCGCGGTCGCGATCGATGTTTGCGATGTAGGCTTTCGCGGCCTCGAGAAAATCTTCTGAAATGCCGCGGGCGATGTTCAAACCGCCCATATCCATTTCGAGCAGGAATCTGGACGGGTAGCGGGTTCCACTTTCGCCCGCAACGCCATCTTCGGCATCGCTTAAACAAAGTACATTCTCGGCGCGGGTAAATGCTACATAGGCCAGGCGGCGTTCTTCTTCCAGCTGGATTTTGTTCTGTACGCGCTTGACCGGAAAGAAGCCTTCGTTTAAGCCGCATACGAATACATACGGGAATTCCAAGCCCTTCGCGTTGTGAATCGTCATGAGTTGCACGCGGTCTTTTTCTTCCGTGTCTTCGTCGGTGTTCGTGAACAGCACGATGTTCTGCAAGTATTCATCTAGCGAGGCGTCTTCTTCGTAGTAATTCTCGAATTCCAGAATGCCCTGCTTGAGTTCCGCCAGATTGTCCAGGCGGTCTTCGTCGCCGTCTAGACGCAACATTTCTTCGTACTTGGTTTCGCGCAGGATTTTCGCGAGGACTTCGGAGACGCTCATGTCCTTGTAGCGGGAACGGTACTTTTCAATCAGCTTCACGTATTCGACCACATTGCTCCGGGCCAGGAATCCCTTGCAGTCGAAATCGATTTTTTGATTTTCATCGCCGACAGAAGAAAGTTCCGCCTGCGACGATACATCGGCCGCCACATTGTTCAAAAGGCCCGCCTCCGAAACGATTTCAAGCAGAGCCTCGTAAAGCCCGACTCCGCGGGCATCGGCAAAGGCCTGCAATGTCGCAATTTTCTTCGGGCCGAACTGGCGCTTGGGCGTATTCACCGTACGTACAAACGACAAATCATCGGCGTACACCAGCATTCGCAAGTAGCAAATGACATCCTTGATTTCTTTGCGCTGGTAAAAGCCGACGCCGCTGTAAACCTTGTAAGGGATGTTTTCGGCCATCAAGGCTTCTTCTACAGAGCGCGACTGCGAGTGCATGCGATAAAGTACCGCAATATCCTTGTAATGGGCTGCGCTTTGCACGGCATTCTGGATTTGTTCTACAATCCATTTGGCCTCTTCGCGGGTGTTCTTGGCGTGGTAAAAGACAGGCGTCTTGCCGCCGACACGCTTTGGCCTTAAGACTTTTTCGATTCGGAACTTGTTGTTCTTGATGACCGCATCCGGCACCTTCAAAATGCTGGGCGTAGAACGGTAATTGTTTTGCAGCAAAATCGTCTTGGTGTTTTCGTGAGTCTTGTCAAATTCCAGAATGCGATTGACATCGGCTCCGCGCCAGCCGTAAATAGTCTGGTCCGGGTCGCCTACCACAAAAAGGTTCTTGTGGTAGCTCGCCAGCAAATCCGCCAGCTGGTACTGCTGACCGTCGATATCCTGGTATTCGTCGACCATGATGTACATCATGCGCTTGCGCCACTTGTCGAGCTGTTCCGGAAAATTTTCGAGAATGTACAGCGTCGAAAGAATCAGGTCGTCAAAGTCCAGCGCGTAATTCTTTTTCTGCTCGTAAAGGTAGCGGTAATAAACCCGCATCCACTTGTCATCGGCCGCTTCCGAAAGCGCGAGCAAATGATCTTTAGTAGTCAAGCCTTCTGACGGCAGTTCCGCAAACAGCGAGACGTAATTGATGTCGGCCGCCTTACGGCCCCCAATGTAGTCGATGACGCTGCTGATTTTCAAGTCTTTAAGCGAGTAACCCAAATCGGCGTAAGCCTTGTGCAAAAGGGACTTCTGGTCGTCTTCGTCCAGAATCATGAATTCTTTCGGGTAGTTCAGCACATGGATTTCTTCGCGCAAAAACCGCACGCAAAAGCCGTGGAACGTAGAAATGTAGCCGCTATCATCGCCGCCCAACACCGTGCGAATACGCTTTTTCATTTCGTTCGCGGCCTTGTTGGTAAACGTGACGCAAAGGATGTTCGACGGCGAAATGCCCATCTCTTTCACCAGGTACAGGTAACGCTGGGTCAGTGTCCGGGTCTTACCGGAGCCCGCTCCTGCCACCACACGCACAAAACCCTCGGTGGTTTCTACCGCTTCCCGCTGCTCCAAATCCATATTTTCTAGGGCCATGTGCACCTCGTTACATAGTGAACATTTGTTTTACTGCACAAAAATATAGTATTTTTAGGACAATAGTGTTATAGCCCCCTGAAATCTAAGCACAAGAAATAGCTACAATCAGAGCCAAAATCAAAAAAGAACACAACATTCCCCAAAATAGAGTATATTTTAAGCAAACACTCGAGGTGTATATGGGAGCAAAGTTCTTATTGTCTTTAGGGCTAGCCCTGTCGGCGGCTCAAGCGTTCGGTGCCGTGTATTACGTGGCAACCGACGGCAATGACAATGCGGCGGGCACAAAGGAGAAGCCCTTCGCAACCCTCAACAAGGCAAACAAGGTGGTGACCGCAGGCGATACCGTCTGGATTCGCGGTGGCGTGTACGACCTGCACGATACGGTGTTTTTTGCGCGCTATCAAATGACGGCGGGCATTCTCTTGACAGCGAGCGGCGAGAGCGACGATAACCGCATTCATTATCTTGCCTATCCGGGAGAGCGTCCGGTTTTTGACGGGGCGAACCTTCCGGTGGCTATCGGCAGGGAGTATAGCGATGGCACGCCTGCGGGTGCGATGTACACGTCGCCTATCGTGATTTCGGCGAAGTTCCTGCATTTGAAGGGGTTTGAGGTTCGCAATACGCCCATGAAGCATAATTCAAATTCGGGTGTGTTTCTGTATGCGAGCAAGCACATTTTTCTAGAAGAGATGGATAGCCACCACAATGCGGGCCCGGGGTTCTTTGCGAACGACGGTGCTGCAGATGGCGGCGGGCACATTTTTTTGAATTGCGATGCCCACGACAATTACGACCCTACGGGTTGGCAGGGCGATGGCGAAAATGCGGACGGTTTCGGTGCGCATTACCAGAGGCCGGGCGAGGGCGATACCACCAAGTTTATTGGGTGTCGCGCCTGGTGGAACAGCGACGACGGTTTCGATTTTATCAACCAGGAATTCCCGGTGGTTCTGGAGAACTGCTATGCCATGGGGAATGGCTACAGCGATTACGGGCGCGGGAACCCGAAAAATGGAAACGGTTACGGAATCAAGATGGGCCAGAGCACGTATGGCACCGGACATCATATCATTAAGTATTGCGTCGCTTGGAATAATAAATCTTCGGGCTTTTACGCGAACTACACCAATGCCGGCAGCCAGTGGCTCAACAACACGGCCTACATGAACAAGGACCGTTCTTTTAGCATGGCATCGACGCTCTACGCCGAAGACGGCAAAACTCGCCTTGCCGAGGTGGCCCCGCTTACGGGCGACAACGCGCATGTTATGAAGAACAATATCGCCTTTCCGAATAAGCTTTCGCAAATCGGAACCTGCTGGGAAAAGATTTCGAGCCAGAACATCGACCACTACGTGGATTGCCCGGCGGGTGAAAACAACACTTGGAATTTAAATCTCGATTTGACCGAAGACGACTTTGTGAGTCTCGATGACCCGAGCATGACCGTGACCGGCAAGGACCTCTCGACGATTCCGGGAATCTTGGGCCCGCGTAATGCCGACGGCAGCCTGCCCGATGTGGACTTCTTGAAACTCAAGGAAGGGAGCCGCGCCCTAGAATTAGGCTTGGGAGCGTATCAATACAGCTATTCTATAACCCCGATAGCCAAAAAATTCCGGAATCCAACGAACCCACTCATGGCCCCCAGAGCCCCCGCGAAGACATTTGATTTACAAGGCCGCTACTTGGGCAATTCCAGGCGCAACAAAGCGCCCCGTTATTTCATAACAAAGTAACAAAAATCACCTCCCGATTGCGTTTTCACGCCTTTGTAAGCAAACCGAAACAAAAGAGACGTCTAACTCGTTGACAGACAACGATTTAGGACCGCTTTTCCGCGGAATCCGAAGACCGGATTTCGCGTATTTTCTATACTTGGAATCAAGTTGATCAGGAGACCGACGACATTTCTAGGAACAGCCGCCTTCGCCACGGCTGTTGTTGGCGCCATTGCCCTTGGCGTCTGGTTCCTGCATGCGCTCGTGGAACGATTCCTGTCGACTCCGCACACGGTCGCGGGTATTACGATTAGCCCTCACGGGCACCGTATGGACGACCTTTTGACCCACCATTTCGATTCGATCCGGGTTTCAATGGACGGGACCGATATCAAGGTAGCCAACCCCAATTTGGAAATCACCTTGCTTGGCGAACCCAAGGGCATTCGACTCGCCATGGATTCGGTGATTGCAGACATTGACGTTCCCAAGGAAAATGACGAGAAAAAGTCGAAGAAAAACGACAGCATTCCCAAATTCCCGGAAAAACTGAAAATTCACATCCCGGCGCAAGTCGACGTCAAGGAGGCGCGCGTTAACCTTTCGGACGGCAAGAGCTGGCAAGCAAGCAATATTTCTGTAGAAAGCCGCGGGCAAAAGGCTCTTTCCATCAGCGCAAGAAACATTAAAGGCGACTATATCTCGGCGCCGGCAAGCGTTACCCTGAACGCAGATTTCAGCAGCGACAAATTGAAGCTTGACGGCAAGATCAAGACGAAGAAAGATTCTATCGCCTTGAATGTCGAAGCGCCCAAGGACAACCTCGGAAAAATCAAGACTAGCACAGACCTAACCATCACCAATCCCGAAGACTGGATTCCGGTGGAGCTGCCGCCGGCAGTACCCGAACTCGGCAAGGTCAAGGTATCCGCTACGGCCAACGTCGACTTGCAAAAGAACCGCACCTCATACGACGCCACGATTGAAACGAGAGTGGGCGCTTTCTGGCCGCTGCTTGCCGAAAACGTGACCGTAAACCTTTCGGGCGACATGGAAAACATCGATGCCGATGTGGTTCTCAGGAACGACGAAGGCGGAACGATCGTACTGAACGGAAACGTCGATAAAGAAAGGAACGTGTTCTTCACGGGGCGCGTCGACCGCATGAACGCGATGTTCGGTCCACAGATGATGCCGCTTGACATGGAAATCAAATCGGGCGAACTAATCGACAACGAGCTGACCGTTTCAATCGAAACCCGGCACGGATCACTTGTCGACGCTGAAGTTCATCTCAAGGATTCGCTTTCGCTCACCTTTACCGGTGACATTTCCCCTTACGAACCGTGGGCACTAGACTGGACGCAAGGCAACCTGACCTTGGGCGCGCGAACGAAGGCATACGGATCCTTTGACGGACATTACCTGAAAATTCTCGCGAAGGTCAATTCGATTATCAACGCCTACCACATAACGGCAGACTCTCTGCAGGTGACGCTCGCCCTCAACAAGAAGGGAATCGACTTTACGAACGGTGTCATTTACACTCCGAACGAAACATTTGACTTTGACGGCGACGTGAAATGGAATGACGAACACCCGCACACCTCTTGGAACGTAAGACAGCAGCACGGCGGCAGCGCAAGCGCGTACGTGCACATCGGAGATTCGATTGCGCTCGACGTTCTGGCCGACAAGGTGGTTTTTGAAACGATTCCGTTCTCAGATATCAAACTCGGACGAAACATTCGAGGCAAGGTAAGCGGCGAATGGCACCACGACTTCGACAACCGATTCGGACAAATGGACGTGTCCGTGGATGGCGGTTTGGACGCTTTCAACGTCGGGCTCGAAACATCTCTCCGCGCCAACGGAGACACGCTGTTCATCGACCACTTCAAGGCCATCCATAACCGAAACTCCGTTACTGCAACAACCGTATTCGTGTTGCCTAACGATTCGAACCCGGACTTCAAGCCCACGACCTTCCTACCTGTAGAAGTGCTATTCGCAAACATTTCTTCGCACGACTTCAGTATTCCGCTACTGCTTGAAAGCTTTAACGACAGCACGCTCACCTCAGGCATGCTGAACGGTGACCTCACATACAACCAAGGCAACAAGCTCATTGGAAACCTGAGTTTTGCCGACATCAAATTCCGAAAGATTCCGCCCGACCTGTTCAACATTCGAAAGCTGAACGTGTTTGCCGAAAACGACAAGGTTGAACTGAACGCATACCTGGACATCGGTGGCGGCGGCTGGACCGGCAACACGCAGGTGATTATCAACAACGTGTTTAGCGACAAGCGTCACGTCAGTTTCTCGCATGGCAGTGACAACGGCGGCACGGTTTGGGCCGAAGGCTTTATTGACAACGACCTGTTATTCAAGGGAACTGTAGACGCAAACGGTTCTTGGTTCATTCCGGGAACGGTCAGCGAAATCAAGAATACCGACTTGCATGTGGACATTGCGGCCGATCTGCGAAAGGGACTTACCGGAATTACCGCAGACATGAGCTTGGATTCCACCATATACGAACCGCCTAGAACAAAGGTGCAGTTCCCGATTTACATGCGCGGCCATGTGGAAGACGGTCTCTTGAACATTTACGAAGCAAGAACCAAGAATGAAAACGACGAAGTCATTTCGGGAACGCTGCAGTTCAACCTCGACAGCATGAAGATTGATTCTATCAACGTGCATTCCGACCGTTATTCAATCAAGACCGAGTCGCACTACCTTGTGCTTGAAGACATCAATTCTACCATGACCGACAGCGAAGAAGAGTTGCGCGTGACCGCGAACATTCCGAAGATTTCTTACAAGTTTAACAACGTAATTTACGGCGATGCAGAAGCCATTGCCCGCGGAAATATCGGTTTCGCGATTCCGCATAGTCAAGAAGGCATCATCAAGAACAGTACCATTACAGGCGATATTACAATTGACAAGATGGTGTTCTACCGCGACTTTGACATTGACATTACGCCTGCAGCTCTCGACAAGTACTTGACCATGTTCAACAACTTTGTCGCCAAGATGCGCAAGGAAGGCGCAAAAGAAGAAAAGATTTCTGTATCAAGCCCCATTAACCTTGCGGTGCATATCAGCGACTCTCAGACAGATTCCATGGCTGTCGTAACACCATTTGCAACCTTCCCGCTTACAGTGGATATTTGGGTGCTTGGCAATACGGTGCGTCCGCTGTTACGCGGCGACATAACGAACACGAACAGCGGATTTATCGGTGTTAAGGACATCTATGAATTCGACTTGAATTCGTTCATGATTTCTTGGAACGATGTTCCGTGGCAAAAGGGCGTTGTCGACGTGAGCAGCAGTCAGGAACTCCCCTACTGTTCAGCCGAAACGAACGAGACCGAAAAAGAGACTTGTCCGATTAACCTAGACTTGCAAGGAACTATTTCGAACCTGCAGGCGGTTCCCTCGTCTAACTGCGGCACCGACGCCTCGGCGGCATCAATTTACTACAACATTTTGCTAGGCTGTATTGCAAACGACAACGGCGAAGAAACCGACTGGAACAAACTTGCCGGTAAGGCAATCGGTAAGGTGATTTCGACAACGGCCAACAAGACCTTGGGCGGCGACTACATTGGTGATATCGAAATGAAGGTGATGTTCTTTGAAAACAACACCACCGGCGATAAGGACTCCAGCTACTTCAAGATTCCGATTTCGCTGGACCGCTGGGTTAAGGACTTGAGTTTGATCTTTGGCTACACTCAAGACCAGAGCGTAAGCCCCACTTACGACCAGTCGTTCCAATTCGGCATCAACTACACGTTGCCCGTATTCCAAGAAGACATTTACTCGCACGAGAACCATTTGTCGCCAACCTTGTACCTGAACGGTATGCTGACATCTAAGCAGTATTTGACCAATACCGGTGCCGGAAGTAACGACCGACTCGAAAAAGACGTCGGTATCAACTACATGTACCGATTCTGGAACCCGTGTATTCTTGGCCTTGGACGCTGCGAAGCCATCGAATCGCCCTCTAAGCAAAAGGAGGATTCAAAATGAAAAAGATCCTATTCCTTCTTTTAGCATTCACCTTCGTATGCCTAGCAGCCGATGACGATAAGCACCCGTGGTACGTAAACATCAAGGGTAACAAGGCCTTCTCGACCTTCCAGCTTGAAGAACAGCTTGACATTCCCGAAGAATTCGGCAAGATGGATACGACCAAGCAAGACTTCATGATGCGTCTTTCACTTGAAAACATCAAGGCGCTCTACTATTCTCGCGGTTATTACAGTCTCGATTTGTCAATGGATATCCAGCGCGACATCGTTTCAGCAGACAGCAGCATTCGCGGTTACTTCATTACCATTCGCGATGGCGAGCGTTACCGCTTTAGCGGAGTCAAGTTGATTGTTCCCGAAGACCGCAGGGTTGAAATTGACGAATCGAAATTGAATATCGCCCAAGACCACCTTTACAACCAAGACGATATTGCCGAAGACTTGGAAGACATTCAAAAGGCCTACCGCCGCGAAGGTTACCTGCATTCTACGCTTTCTTCTATCGAAATGATTGACACGACGCGCAAAAAGATTCTGGTGCAGATTACCGTTGATCCGGGCGCAAAAGTCATGATGGGAAACATCGCCTCTTCTAGCCGCCGTACTAAAGACAGGCGCAACCCGAACTTGGTCACTTCGGAAACAGGCCTTACCGATACGGCATGGCTCTCTAGCCTATGGCGCATTCCCGAAGGCGAAATCATTGATGGTAACCAGTACTACACCTTTAGAAACAAGCTTTTCTCGACCCAGCTGTTTACTCAAATCAAGATGAGCGACTCGCTCAGGGAAGACGGCCTTTCAGACGTTTACCTGAACGTGACCGAACGCGTGCCCGGCGAAACCCGCTACGGGTTCTTCTTCGAAGAAATTTACGGGTTCGGAGCACTCGCCTCGGCAAAGCACAAGAATTTCTTTGGTCACTTCCACGAATTTTCGACAAGCGCTCAAATTGCACAGCACAAGCAAGAAGCCTCTGTCGGTTACGCCAACCCGCTCTTATTCGGAACCTCGTTCAGCTTTATTCCGACGGCCATCCGCTTTGAAGACCGCATTACTTTGAACCACGAAAAAATCAACCCGCCGGCATACCCCGACAGCTTGGAAGAACGTTACGAAATCATCAACCGCGCAGACTTGACCTTCGGTATTACGAAGCGCATTCGTTTCCGCGGCACATTCGATACCCGTTACGTGAACAAGAACGAAGACAAGCTCTTCAAGCTGAAAGGCGAAACAGCGCTCACCTTTGACTACACCGACGACTACTTCAACCCGACAAAGGGTATACGACTTGCTCCCACACTTGGCGCGGGTTCTAACTGGAAAGCCGACCTTCAAAACCCGACCATGGTAGGCGACCCCTACACCTATGGCGAAATGACGGTGAACCTTTACCACCCGCTATTCTGGACCTTTTACGGAGCCGTTAGCGGAAGCGTCGGTAGATTCTTTGCCAAGGCCCTTGAAGACGATGCCCGAATCTTTTACCAGGGCGGTACGCGTTCTGTACGCGGTTACCGATTCCGCAGTATTTACGCAAGCTACGACAGCACATACACCGTGCGCGACGAAGACACCGGCGAAGAAAAAGAGGTTACCGACATTCACACGGGCCTTACACCGCTTTACTTTAGATTCAACCAAGAAGTGCGCTGGACATTCCCGTGGAAGTCTTGGCAGCGCTGGCAGATTGTGCAGTTCTACGACTGGGCCCGCGTAACCGACAGCGAAAGCGGCAAGTACGCCGCCGAAGAAGACGAAAGCTTGGGATTCGGCATTCGTTACCGCTGGCAGTTCTTGACGTTCCGCCTGGATTATGCATTCAAGAAGGATTTGAGCAATTGGAACTTGGAACACTTCGCTTCCGGCCGATTCGCCTTCGACCTGTCGCAAACGTTCTAGGCGCCGACCGTTTCGCGATAGACATTCGCGAGATTCGATGCGGCAGGCGTAATATTCGCATTAATTCCAGCCGCAGCGAGGGCTGCATGGATTTGCTCTAACGAAGCTGCAGAATCTACTTTGAAAGTCGCGGATTCGCCGGCAAGGTCGGCGACTCGCCCGCTCTTCAAAAGTTGTCCGCGGTCGATGATGGCAAAATCGGTCGCTTCTTCTTCCATTTCAGCCAGAATATGCGAGCAAACGATAGCGGTACCGCCTTCGTTTTTGCGCCAGTCAGCAAGCAGGCTCCACACAGTTTCGCGGGCCATCGGGTCTAGGTTTGCAACCGGTTCATCGAGAATCAAGAGCTTGGGAGACGGTGCCATGGCACGCAGCAATTGCACCTTCTGACGGTTACCCAGCGAAAGCTTGCCCATGCGAGTTTCAAGACTCGGCAATTCCAGCTTTTTTGCAAGAGTCGCGATTCGCTCGCGGGCAGCGGATTCATTCCACTCGGGATTGCGCGCCGCATAAAAGCCCACGAAATAGTCCACGTATTCCGCAATCGAAAGCTTGGGGTAAACGCCCGGATTTTCAAGCAAGATTCCGCAGGCGCAAGGGTCAAGAAAACCGTTCTTGCCGCGCAAACCGTCTGCAATTTCAAGCGAGCCCGAAAACTTTGAGAATCGCCCGCACAAGAGTCGCAAAAACGTGGTCTTGCCCGCCCCATTCGGGCCCAGGAGCGCAAAGAAACTGCCTTCGGGAATTTCAAGAATCACCGAAGCAAGCGCCTTCGCCTGCGCGCCGGGGTAAGTAAACGAGATGTCACACGCCTTGATTGCGAACATATTCACAATATAGAATTATAGCCATCAAAAAATGCTCCCGAGTCATCTAATCTCGGGAGCAAAATTCTTTCTTTGATCTATTTATTTGCGCACTTGGAACACGACCCTGTCGCCGACGCGCATCATGTAAGCGCCATCGCGGAGACCAGCCTTCATGCTATTCCAGGCTTCGCTTGTAGAGCTAGCCATTACATTTGCGGACTTGATCAGCTTGCCGTTCATGTCGAACACCTGGCAGCGAACCATTGCGGGGCCCGCGGCAAAGACCACATTCTGCAACAAACCGGTTGTACTCGAAGAACTTGATTCCGGTGTCTCGGAGCTAGAAGATTCCGTTGCCGTAACACTCACGAACTTGATCCAGTCCACGTTAACGTAATCGGTATTGATGGTCAGGCGGAGCGTCTGCTTGCCTGCGGCCAGTTCCAATTCGCCCGCTTCGACTTCGGAATAAGTGTTCCAGTCGCCTTGCGAAGGAATTTCGGTTTGAACCTTCTTGTCGCCCACGGAAACCGTCACGCTAGATGCCGTCGAATTGCCCGTCGCACCGTTGATGACCACCTTGTACTTGCCGGCAGCCTTCACGTCGAGGGTGTATTCAAAGTAATCGTCTGCAGTGGTATAGCCGAGAGCGTAGCCGTCACCCGCCTTCACAATGCCAGCATCATCGCTGCGGTAGCCTGTTTCGTCACTCTTGCCATCAGCATCGCTGTAAGCGTAAGTATCGTAATTTTCGGCTTCGACCGTTCCCGGGATTTCAATCGCGCCCTTGAACGGCTTGACTTCAATCGGTTCACCAGAAACTTCAAGTTCGAGAGCCATAAATTCAATGGTATACGTGCCATCGGAATTCGGCTTGACTTCTTTGCCCTTCTGGCTCACGGTCTTGCCCTGGGCACCCTGAATCTTGACGCGCAGCGGCACGCTCTTGGGCATGTGCGCATGCGGAGAAGTCCACTTGACCGTAAACCCGGTCGAAGTGTTCGTCGAGGTCGCCTTATCGATAGTGAAGTGTGCGCGCAAGTAAGCGCCCACCGTCGAGAAACTTGCCACCCACAGATTCTTCTGCACGGCGTATTCAATCAGCGTCTTGATGTCGGCTGCAGAAATAATATCCCAGTTGGCAGCGACACCATGGTTCAGCTGCACATGCCACTTGCTACCGCTGGCCGCCTGGTCCAGGCTTCCTTTAAAGCCGTTGACCGTACTGCCGTTTCCTTGCCAGTAATGAGAATCAATCTGCATCCAATCCGGTTCGGTGTCCCAGCTCGTAAGGCCGCCACCACCGCAACCGCGGCTAATAAAATGTTCCTGGTTAATCGCATTCTTGACCGTCGCGTTCTGGGCACAATACGGCGTCGCCAAAGAGGTCGCTTCAAGGCCCATGCTACGCAACTTCTGGGCAGCCCCGCTAATTTCAGAACCCGGGTTGCCTTCCTTGGTCAAATCCTTATGGTTCATCGTATGGTTGCCGATTTCGTGACCCTTCTTCGCATAATTCAAGTGCGGCTGCGAATTGGTCGAAAAGTCCATCGTGTTCGTGCAGACAAAGAACGTCACCGACACATCGGGCATATTGTCCAAGAAGGTCAGGTTCGTTGTCTGCGAATGCAAACCGTCGTCAAAGGTGAAAGTGGCTGCACCGGGGTGACCGTTCCAAGGTACCGTGGTGATGGGACCTGCAAATGCAGAAACGGCAGCAAACGACAACGCCGCACCAAGCGAAACTTTCAAACATTCCATAAAAACTCCTTATTTGTAATTTAACCTATTTCGCCACAAAAATCCACGCCCTTCCGTAAAAAAAATATGGACATAAATACAAAGCTCGCAAGCGAGCGTCGCATCGGCAAACCATACAAAAAGCCCTCGGCTTTGAACCGAGGGCAATTTCTTAAGTAGGCGCGGAGCGTTTGCCCCGCTACACATTACTTATACAAGGGGTGCTTCTTGCAGAGAGCCACGATTTCTTCGCGGATCTTGGCGAGAGCGGCATCGTCGTCCTTAGCCTTCACGCAGCGGTCGATGATGCGAGCCACTTCGCGGGAGTCTTCTTCATCGAAGCCACGAGTCGTGATAGCGGCAGTACCGAGACGGACACCGGACGGATCCATCGGCTTGCGCGGATCGAACGGGATGGTAGAACGGCTGCAGGAGATGCCGACCTTTTCCATAGCCACTTCAGCTTCCTTACCGGAAACGCCCTTGGAGGTCATGTCGACCACGATGAGGTGGTTGTCGGTACCATCGCTAATCACCTTGTAGCCGAGCTTCTGCATTTCGGCGCAGAGAGCCTGAGCGTTCTTGATGACGTTCTTGGCGTAGGTCTGGAATTCCGGCTGCAGAGCTTCGAGGAATGCAACGGCCTTACCAGCGTTCACGTGGTCATGCGGACCACCCTGCATGCCCGGGAACACGCCCTTGTCGATTTCCTTGGCCAAAGAAACTTCCTTGAGTTCGCCCTTCACCATCTTCTGGATGGTGCGGTCCTTGCACATGATGATAGCAGAGCGCGGGCCACGGAGAGTCTTGTGGGTGGTGGTCGTCACGATGTCGAAGTACGGCACCGGAGATTCGATAGCCTTACCGGCAATGAGACCGGCAATGTGAGAAATGTCAGCCATGGTGAGCGCGCCCACTTCGTCGGCGATTTCCTTGAAGCGCTTCCAGTCGAGGTTGCGGCTGTAGGCAGAGAAACCGGCGAGGATCATCTTCGGCTTTTCGCGGAGAGCGATTTCGCGGACCTTGTCCATGTCGATGCGGCCCGTTTCCTTATCGACTTCGTACTGCACGAAGTTGTAGAGCATGCCGGAGAAGTTCACCGGATGGCCGTGAGAAAGGTGTCCACCGTGGTCGAGCTTGAGGCCGAGGACCTTGTCGCCCGGTTTGAGGACGGCGAAATAGACAGCGGCGTTGGCCGGAGAACCGGACAGCGGCTGGATGTTCACGTGGTCGCAACCAAAGAGCTTCTTGCAACGTTCGATGGCCAAAGCTTCCATCTTGTCGATCACTTCGTTACCACCGTAGTAGCGCTTGCCCACGTAGCCTTCGCTGTACTTGTTGGTCAGCACGGAGCCCATGGCTTCCATGACGGCCTTGGAGGTGTAGTTTTCGGAAGCGATGAGTTCGATGCCATATTCCTGGCGTTCGGCTTCTTCCTGGATGATGTTGTAGATTTCCGGATCGGTCTGTTGCAGTGTAGATTTGAGCATTTAGCTACTCCTTGATTTGTACGGCGCAAATATAGCTTTTTAGACGAGAGACCCAAGACGAGAGACTAAAGATTTTTCTAAAAACAAGCTTAAAGGGGCATTATTTGGGGGAGGAATCCCCCTGCTTGCAGCCCCGGCATATGTGCATGGCCTTCGCGATGTTGTTACCCGCTCACTATCACGGAAAATTCCGTGGCTCGTTCGCTTGCTAACAACATTCGCTTCGGCCAAATACAAGCATACCTATAGCCGGGTCTTCCAGCACCCCCTCGCCTAAGGGGCTCTGCCCCCTAAAACCCCTGGCTTTAATCTGCCTACCGCTGCCCACGGCTCCAGAAATGTGCTCGTCTCACTCTTACACGACCGTTCGTCTTACGCCTCACTCTCGCTACAGCCCCAGCTTAACGCATGGGGCTTTAAGCTCACATGGATTCGGCCTTCGGCCGACGAATGTTCGCTCGACGACTTATCTTCTTCCGCCTTAGGGCATTTTAGAAGACTATTTGTTTAATAGTCCTTCGTACAGCGAACCGATAAATAATTATACCGTTCCGACCCAGAATCCCACACAATACCTTGTTTACTTAACCTAGATGCTTTACCCCAATCATCTCGCTCTTTACACAATTCAGGGAGCCACATATAAGCAAATTCACCATATGAATAAAACCCTCCCTCAATAGCAACTCCTACCGGAAGAAGCGAGAAACCGTAAAGGTCATACCCACCCCATACAGCCCTGGAATTAACTCTGCCACCCCCTCCAATAAGGCGCCATTCATCTTCCGTCATGATATGCCAACCCTTCGGGCATATTCCCTGAATGTATTGATTAATGTATTCACCATTATCAAAATACGTTGTATCGAGTTTTTCAACGGCAACTGTATCATACTTTTTAGGGATGTTCATGGCCTCGCTCCACGTATAGAGACCTCCAAAACCATTGTCGCAATACCACTCATCATCGTTGTAGCAGACCTTTTCCACCACCGAGTCACTGAACTCAGTCGCATTTGCCATAATTTGCTTTCCCAAATTCAGGTTTTCTGCAAAGAATGTACGGGTCTTGGCAAGACCATTATCAATTGTAATTGTAACAATCTTATATTCCTGACCATCGCGTTCATCGACAAATGTTTCATAATCAATATTTGATGCAAACTGTTTTTCCATATTGGGGTGCGGCACATAGGGCTTTATGGTTGGACTATGCAGGAGTTTAATAAGAGGGTAGCATAAGCTACTATATTCATTGCGC